>CAXTVG010000077.1:0-2965 GCA_964247505.1 uncultured Acidobacteriaceae bacterium | reverse complement strand
ATAAAGTCAGACATCGAGATTCCCTTGTGACTGGCTGCGCGCTCAATCCGCCGCTTCTGGTCTGGTAAAAGCCGCATCTCCGTTCGCTGTGTTCGTAGTGCTGGGGTGGCCATAGAAGCTCCTGTGTACGGGTGTGTCCCGTACACAGAATACACGCGAAAACCGTTGGTAGCCACAGAAACCGTTGAAAACTGTTGGTGCCAGCGGATCCCTCACCAACCCCGGCAGCTCGACTCCGGCATCATCGGCTGCCCCACGTGGCACCCAAACGCCTTCCCGAACTGGTCGAAGTTCTCCACCACCCCGTTCGTCCGGAACTCGCCCGGCGAATGCGGGTCGCTCTTCAGGTACTTTATCTGCAGGTCCGGCTTCACGTTCTCGCACCACAACTGCGCGAACGCGATAAAGAACCGCTGGTCCGGCGTGTACCCGTCCACCTTCTTCACCCGCTCCGCTTCCGGCTCCCCCGCCTCGGCCTTCTGCAAAGCCTGATACGCGATCCGAAGCCCGCCATTATCCGCCGTGTTTTCGCCCAGGGTCAGCTTCCCGTTCAGGTGCTGCCCCGGCAGCGGTGCGAACCCGCCGTACTCCTTCACCTCGCAATCCGTTTTCCCGTCGAACTTCGTCCGGTCCTCGGCGGTAAACCAGTTGCGCCGGTTGCCATGGCCGTCAAACTGCGAGCCCTCGTCGTCGAACCCGTGCGTCATCTCGTGCCCAATCACCATGCCGATCGCGCCATAATTGACCGCCGGGTCCGCCGTGAACTGGTAAAACGGCGGCTGCAGAATACCCGCCGGAAAATTGATGTCGTTCATCGATGAGCTGTAATACGCGTTCACTGTCGGCGGCGTCATATCCCACTCGCTCTCATCCACCGGCTTGCCGATGTGGTTCAGCGAGTAAGCATTGTTAAATACCCCGGCCCGGTGCGCGTCCCCGTACCAGTCGTCCGGCTTGACGACTACGGCCGAGTAATCCCGCCACTTATCCGGGTATCCGATCTTTTGCCGGAACTGGCTTAGTTTCAGCTCGGCCTGTTTCTTGGTCGCGTCCGACATCCAAGGCAAGCTCTCGATATCCGACCCGAGCGCCGATTTTAAGTTCGCGACCAGAGTCTCCATGCTTTGTTTTGCCTGCGGAGGAAAGTTCTGCTTCACCCAGTCCTGCCCCACCGCCTCGCCCAGCGCATTGTCAGTCGAGCCGGTGCAGCGCTTCCACCGCGCCTGCTGCTCGTCCTGCCCGTTCAGCACCCGCCCGTGAAATCCGAAGTGCGCGTCGTCGAACGGCCCGGAAAGCCGCTGCGCCACCCCATCCAGCGTTTGAAACCGGAGATAGTTCTGCAAAGCCGGCAGGGGCTCGGCCTCGATCACCGCATTCATCGCCTTAAAAAAATCCGGCTGCCCTACGTTTAGCCGCGCAAACGCAGGCGCGTGCTGCGCCTCAAAAAGCTCCGTCCACCCAAATCCCGGTGCCAGCGTCTTGAGTTCCGAAACCGGCATCGGGTGATAAATCTTGTCCGGGTCGCGCATCTCCTCATTCGGCATGCTCGCCTTGGCCAGCGCCGTTTCGATCCGCAGCACGTCATCCGCCGTTTTGGCCGCAGCCTCCGGGCTCTCGCCTCCCAGCTTCATCAGCTGCACGATGTAGTCGTGGTACTTGCCCCGCACCTCCTTGAAGTGCGCCTCATCGCTCAGATAGTAATCCCGGTCCGGCAGCGTCAGCCCGCCCTGGTACAACGCCGCGATGTAGTGCGACGAATCCTTCTGGTCCGGCTCCGGCCCGAAATTCACAAACCCGCCCACGTCGTAGCGCGTGTCCCCGAGCAAGGCCGCGATGCTGTTTTTGTCCTTGAGCGCATCCACCGCGTCCAGCGAAGGCTTCGCCGGCGCCAGCCCGCGCGCATCGATCGCCGCCGTATCCATGCACGCCCCAAAGTACCCCCCATACTGCTGCTGCAAAGGCGTTTTCGGCGCGTCCGCCGCCGTTTTCAGCTCTTTATAAAGCAGGTACTGGTTCCGCTGGTCCAGAATCGCAAAGCTGCCCCACGAAGCCTGGTCCGCCGGAATCGGATTGTTCTTGCGCCAGTTCCCGCATGCGTACTGATAAAAATTCGTGCAAGGGTCCGCCGCCTTGTCGATCGAGCTCAGATCGAAGCTGTGCATCGGCTTCGGCGGCGCGGGGGCGGCCGTATCGGCGGGCGCAAAACTCTGACCCAGGGCAGGGAAGGCAAGCAGCAGAAGAGCAGCGGGCACAGCAGAACGCATAGGCGCGAAACCTCCGGAAACGATGGAATGAACCTACCACGCTCGCCGCTTGCCGGGCGACATTCCCTGGCAGGGGTACATCTCCCCGCTGTCTGCGCGCTTCCCAACACAAGAAGAAGATTGTTGAGGATGTGAACAAGTGAGAGAAAATCCTGTCGTTGTCATCACCGGCGCCTCCGCCGGACTCGGCCGCGCTATCGCCCACGCGTATGCCAAGCGCGGCGCCAAGCTGGGCCTGATCGCCCGCAATCCCGAAGCCCTCGAAGCCGCGAAGCAAGAGTGCGAGCAGCTCGGCGGCCAAGCCATCACATTGCCCACTGACGTCAGCGACGCCGCTGCGGTCGAGGCCGCCGCCGACCGGGTTGAGCGCGAACTCGGCCCCATCGACATCTGGGTCAATGACGCCATGGTCAGCGTCTTCTCGCCCGTCAAGGAGATGGAAGCCGCCGACTACCGCCGCGTCACCGAAGTGCTCTACCTCGGCTTCGTCCACGGCACCCTCGCCGCGCTCAAGCGCATGCTTCCGCGCGACCGGGGCACCATCATCCAGATTGGGTCGGCTCTGTCCTACCGCTCCATCCCGCTGCAGTCCGCCTACTGCGCCTGCAAGCACGCCATTAACGGCTTCACCGACTCCCTGCGCTGCGAGCTCCACCACGACAACAGCAACATCCAGCTCACCACCGTGCAAATGCCGGCGA
>CAXTVG010000076.1:7346-8268 GCA_964247505.1 uncultured Acidobacteriaceae bacterium | reverse complement strand
GCTGCTGTGCGCGCGCTTTCTGCTGGGCATGGGCGAGGGCGGCGCGTTTCCCGCAGCGGTCCGGGTGGTGGCTGAGTGGGTGCCGCCGCATCAGCGCTCGACCGCCGTGGGCTTTATCAATGCGGGCACGGCGGTCGGCTCGGTGCTGGCACCGCCGCTGATCGGTTTTGTGCTGCTGCACAGCGGGTGGCGCGCTGTGTTTTTCTCGGCCGGCGCTGTCGGCCTCGCCTGGGTTCTGTGGTGGTCGCTCACGTACCGGAGCAACACGCTCACTTTGTCCTCGAACACGCTGGACGCGCGCGTCCTGGCCAGTCGGCTTACCCTGCGGGAGCTTGTCGGTATCCGGGGTGTGCAGGCTCTGGTGTTCGCCAAGTTCATGAGCGATTCGGCATGGTATTTTTTGTTGTTCTGGCTGCCGAAGTACCTCTATGACGCGCGCGGCTTCGACATTAAACACGTGAGCTATTACGCGTGGATTCCGTATGCGACTTCCGGCGTGGGCAGCTTTCTGGGTGGATGGTTTTCGAGCCGGCTGCTACAGCGCGGGTCCACGCTCGACCGCTCGCGCAAACTCGCGTTGGGTCTGAGCGCGGTCTTCATGCCAGTGGTTATGCTGGTGCCGCTGGTGCGGGTCGAGCTCGCGATTGTGCTGTTCTCCATCGCGTTTTTCTGCCAGCAGTCCTGGTCCGGCCTCATCATGACGGTGCCGGCCGACATCTTTCCGCTCTCGGCCGTGGGCACGGTCTCGGGGCTGGTCGGCTTCGGCGGTGCGATCGGCGGCGCGCCCTTCGGCGTCTTGCGCAGGCGCTCGGACATGTTGCCGAGCGCGCCGCTGATCGCGATCGCCATCGGCGCCCCGATCGGCGCGCGGTAGAAGAAGTTGAGCCAGCTGAAGCCGCCCTGGCGGGAGCGGACGTTGTGG
>CAXTVG010000076.1:0-7336 GCA_964247505.1 uncultured Acidobacteriaceae bacterium | reverse complement strand
GGTCTCTGGGCTGGTCGGCTTCGGCGGCGCCATTGGCGGCGCGATCTTCGGCGTGGTCGCCGGATACCTGCTGGGCCACGGCTTTGGCTATGGCATGCTGTTTGTCCTGGTCGGCACGTTTCACCTCATCGGCTTCGCCGCCATCCTACTGTTCGCCGGCACGATTCAACCGCTTCGCAGCCCCCAGTTACGAGAGATGGAGAGCCACGCATGAAGATCACCGAAGTGCGCACGCGTGTCGTTCAGTGGGAAGGCAAAACGGTCGCGCTGCCGCCTCATTTCTGCACCAACCCGATGGACCTCGTTACCTTTCGCGAAGCGTCGATGGGCAACTTCGCGTTTCACGGCTGGGTGCTGGTCGAGATCTTCACGGACAGCGGCCTGGTCGGTCTCGGCAATGACGCGCTGGCGCCGCCGGTGACGAAGGCGCTGATCGACACGTATCTCAAGCCGATGCTGATCGGCGCCGACCCGTGGAACATCGAGTACCTGTGGCAGCAGATGTATCGCCGCACGATCGCCTTCGGCCGCAAGGGGGTCGCGCTGACCGCGATCTCCGCCGTCGATATCGCGCTATGGGACATCCTGGGCAAGGATGCGAAGCAGCCCGTGTTTCGCCTGCTCGGCGGCCGCACTAAGGAGCGCATCCCGGTCTACGCGAGCCGGTTGTACGCCATGCCGCTCGATGAGCTCCGCGTGGAGGCGCGGAAGTATAAAGACGAAGGCTACGGCGCGATGAAGCTTCGCTTCGGATGGGGTCCGCTTGATGGCGCGGCGGGTATGCAGAAGAATATTGCGCTGGTGCGCACCGTACGCGAGGTGATTGGCGACGGCGTCGACCTGATGGCGGACGCTTACATGGGCTGGACGCTCGACTATGCCAAGCGCATGCTGCCGCTGCTCGAGCCGTTCGGCCTGCGCTGGCTCGAGGAGCCTGTCATCCCCGACGATACGCGCGGCTACGCCGAACTGAAGCGCCAGATGCGCATCCCGATCGCCGGCGGCGAGCATGAGTTCACTGTTTTCGGCTTTCGAGAGCTGCTCGAAGCGGGCGCGCTCGACTATATCCAGTTCGACACCAACCGTGTCGGCGGTATCAGTCAAGCCCGCAAGATCTGCGCGCTGGCCGAGTCGTTCCAGGTGCCCGTGGTGCCGCACGCGGGGCAGATGCACAATTACCACGTGGTGATGGCGAGCCTGAACTCGCCCATCGCCGAGTTCTTCCCGAAGGTGGACGTGGAAGTCGGCAATGAGCTGTTCTGGTACATTTTCGACGGCGAGCCGGTGCCGGTTGAGGGTTCGATCGATCTCGACGACAAAACTCCGGGCCTGGGCCTTACGGTCAACGAAGAGTCGTTGCAACGCTTCAGGGTAACTGAATAAGACGGGGGACTCATGACGACACATCTTGTGCAGATCGCTGCCGTTGCGGACGTGCTGAATCGCCGCGTGGCGCTGGTCGAGGAACCGCACCTGCGGTGCCTGGAGGGTGTGGTTTCAATCCACGAGCTCGCACGGTACTGCCTGCGCGCGCGCAACTCCCTCGCGGAGCATGCACGCTCCCTCGCGACAGGCGAGCTGCTGCTCTACGACGACGTGTATCGCGGCGCGTCTCCATGGAAACTGCTGGCGCCGATCGACGTGCCGGGCGCGCCCTCGCGACTGCTGGTCGCGGGCACCGGTTTGACGCACCTGGGCAGTGCGCGCGAGCGGCAGGCGATGCACATTGCCGGTCGGGAGCAGGCCGCGGAGATCGTCACCGACAGCATGCGCATGTTTCAGTCGGGCGTCGCGGACGGGCGCCCGCAAGAGGGTGAGATTGGCACCGCGCCGGAGTGGTTTTACAAGGGCGACGGCTCGGTTCTCCGCGCGCCGTTCGAGCCGCTTGAAATTCCCGGCCACGCGGAGGACGGCGGCGAGGAGGCCGAGCTTGCAGGCGTGTACATCATCGACGAGGATGGAACGCCGTACCGCATCGGCATGGCGCACGGCAACGAGTTCTCCGATCACGTGTTCGAAAAGCGCAACTACCTGAACCTGGCTGGATCGAAGCTGCGCGCATGCAGTGTGGGGCCGGAGCTTGTGGTCAGCACAACGCAGGACGCGGCGTTTGGCGACGTGCGCGGCGAGGCGCGCATCGAGCGCGCGGGCGAGACGCTGTGGCGCGAAAGCATCGCGAGCGGCGAGCAAAACATGTGTCACAGCCTGGCGAATCTTGAACATCATCACTTCAAGTTCGCCGGGCACCGCCAACCCGGCGGCGTGCACGTTCACTTTTTCGGCGCCGATGCGTTGTCGTTCGGGGAAGGGCTCGTGTTGCGCGATGGAGACATCGCGGAGGTGCGCTTTGAGGGCTTTGGCCGCGCACTTCGCAATGTGATTCGCGAAGAAGCGAAGTCGAGGGAACCGGTTCGTGTTCGTTCGCTGGCGTAGCGTTGAAAGACAGGAGGGTTATATGGAGAAGATGCCGATAGCATTGCTGGGATTGGGAACCATGGGTAGCGGGATGGCGGCAAACCTGTTGAAAGCAGGTTTGCCGTTGACGGTTTACAACCGCACGGCTGCCAGGGCGCAGAGATTCGCGGAGGCAGGTGCGCGCGTTGCGGCCACGCCGGCCGAAGCGGCAAAGGGAGCGCAGATGATCCTCTCGATGCTCGCAGATGACAACGCTTCGCGCGATGCATGGCTGGGTCAAAATGGGGCGCTAGCCGCTGCGGAGCCGGGCACCGTACTGGTTGAAGCAAGCACCGCAAGCCCGGCATGGATCGCGGAATTGGCAGATCGTGCCGGGGCGCGCGGGCTTGAGTTGCTGGACGCCCCGGTGACCGGCAGCCGCGTGCAGGCCGAGGGCGGTGAGCTTACATTTTTCGCAGGCGGTTCTGAGCATGCGCTTGCAACGGCGATGCCGGTGCTCCAGGCCATGAGCAAGGACGTCATTCATCTCGGCCCGTCAGGCTCCGGCGCGAAGATGAAGCTCGTGAACAACTTCCTGTGCGGTGTGCAGGTGGCGTCGCTGGCCGAAGCAGTGGCGTGGCTGGAACGGAGTGGGCTGGACCGCGACAAGGCTCTCGACATCCTGAAAACCGGTACTCCGGGCAGTCCGATACTCGCGGGCATTTCCGCGCGCATGACGGCGCGAGACTTCTCCGTGAATTTCCTGCTGGAGTTGATGGCAAAGGATCTCGGGTACGCCCACGACGCGGCCACGGAAGTTGGCGTCGAGTTGACGACGGCCGCGAACGCGCGCGCGCTTTTCGACCGGGCCGCGGCACAGGGCTACGCGGGCCAGGACATGTCGGCCGTGGTGGAACCGCTGCGCGAGGCGAACCGCGCCAAAGAGTAGTGCAACAGTGTCAACGACAGGTGAGGAGTGAACGATGCCAGCGGAGAAAGTATGGATCGGGGGCGAGTGGCGCGATGCCGCATTCGCTTCAACGTTTAGTGCGGAGAACCCATCGACGGGCGCCAGGCTACCGGGAGAGTACCCGGTCAGCGCGTGGGGGGATTGCGACGCGGCGCTCGACGCAGCCGTCGAAGCCGCGCGCGCCCTGCGCTCTGTCAGCGGAGAACAGCTCACCGCGTTTCTCGATGGCTATGCCGACTGCATCGAAGCCTCTGCCGACGCGCTCGTGGCCACAGCGCACGAGGAAACAGCGCTCGCTGCGAAGCCGCGATTGCGCGATGTGGAGCTGCCGCGCACGATGACGCAGCTGCGCCAGGCTGCAGCGGCGGCGCGCGAAGGCTCCTGGCAGCAAGCCGTACTCGATACGAAAAACAACATCCGCTCGCACTATGCACCCATCGGTCCGGTCGTCGTCTTCGGTCCGAACAACTTTCCGTTCGCCTACAACGGCGTGTCCGGGGGAGACTTCGCGGCCGCCATCGCGGTGGGCTGTCCGGTGATTGCAAAGGCGCACCCGCTGCATCCGGGAACGAGCAGGTTGCTGGCCGAGTGCGCCAGCCGTGCGCTGGCGGCGACGAAGCTTCCACGCGCAACGATGCAGATGATCTACGGCGTTACGAACGACGACGGGCTGCGCCTGGTCAGCGACCGGCGCGTGGGCGCGAGCAGCTTTACCGGTAGCCGCGCCGGCGGACTGCGGTTGAAAGCCGCGGCCGATGCGGCGGGCAGGGTGATGTACCTCGAGATGTCGAGCCTGAACCCGGTGGTGCTGCTGCCCGGCGCCATCGCGGAGCGCGGGGAGAAGCTCGCCGGGGAACTCGCGGACAGCTGCCTCGCGGCTTCCGGGCAGTTCTGCACCAGTCCCAATCTCATCCTTGCGCTCGCCGGTGAACCGACCGAGCAGCTTGCGCGAGCGTTTGCTGAAACCCTGCGTACGCGCCCTGCCTCGCCGTTGTTGTCGCGGGGCGGACTGAGCGGCCTGCATGAAGGGGTGCAGTCGCTGGTAGACGCGGGCGCGAACCTCGTCACAGGCGGCGGCGCGGAGGATGGCGAGGGCTTCCGCTACCGCAACACGCTCCTACGCGTCTCCGGTCGAGATTTCCTGGTCGCGGCTGAAAGGCTGCAGCGCGAGGCTTTCGGCAATGCCACGCTTCTGGTCACGGCCGACGACCCGGCGATGCTGATGCAGGTGCTCGCAGTGCTGGAGGGCAATCTGACGGGCTCCATTTACTCGGACAGCACCGGTGCGGACGACGGACTCTACACCAACGTAGCCGAGGCGCTGCGCTTCCGCGTGGGGCGTCTGCTCAACGACAAGATGCCCACCGGCGTCGCGCTGTCGCCGGCGATGAACCACGGCGGTCCGTTTCCGTCCACCTCGCATCCGGGCTTCACGTCCGTGGGCATTCCGCGCTCCATGCTGCGGTTCGGGGCACTGCATTGTTATGACAACGTGCGCGAAGACCGGCTGCCGCCCGCGCTGCGCACCGAGGCAGTCTCCGCGCGGATGTGGCGGGTGATCGACGGTGAATGGGTACGCGGTTAGAGCAATACATTTCCTCACGAGGGATCGTCCATGAAGCACTGTCTACTCGCTCTCGCGCTATTCGCCTGCCGCGGCTTGGCCGGGGCACAAAGCACGCCAGCCTACCTCGACCCCTTAAAGCCCATTGAGCAGCGTATCTCCGACCTGATCGGCCGGATGACACTGGAAGAAAAAGCAGCGCAGCTCAACCATCTCAACACCGGCATTCCGCGCCTCCACGTACCCATGTGGGGCGGATGGAATCAGACCTTGCACGGCGTCTGGTCCAGGCAGCCCACCACGCTGTTTCCCGCGCCGATCGCGATGGGCGCGACCTGGGATCCGGCGCTCGTGCATACGGTCGCCGATGCGATGTCGGATGAAGCGCGCGCGCTCTACAACAGCAAGGCCGACGGCCCGCGCTCGAAGCATGGCCTGGTGTATCGGTCACCCGTCATCAACATCAGCCGCGACCCGCGCTGGGGACGCATCGGGGAGGTCTTCAGCGAAGACCCCTGGCTCACGTCACGCATGGCCGTCGCCTATGTCGAGGGCCTGCAAGGCAACGATCTCAATCACCTGAAACTCGCGGCGACGGTCAAGCACTTCGCCGTGAACAATGTCGAAACCGGGCGGCAGCACCTGTCCGCGCAAGTGGACGAACGCAACCTGATGGAGTACTGGCTGCCGCACTGGAAAGCGGCCATCACCGAGGCGCATGCGCAGTCTGTCATGTCCTCTTACAATGCCATTAACGGAACGCCCAACGCGATCAATCATTACCTGCTAACCGATATTCTTCGCAGCCAGTGGGGCTTCGACGGCTTTGTCACCGACGACCTCGGCGCGGTCGAGCTGCTCTCGGGCAGCCACAAAGGCTCGACCGAACCCGGCCAGCGCGTCACGGAAGACCCGGTCGAAGCGACCGCGCTCGCGATCAAGGCCGGCAACGACTCCGATGACACAGAGTTCCAGACAAACATTCCTCTGGCGGTTAAGCGTGGTCTGCTCACGCAGGGGGACGTCGACCGCGCACTCACCCGCGTCCTGCGCGTCGGCTTTCGCCTTGGAGCCTTCGATCCGCCGGAAACGAACCCTTACGACAAAATCGCAATGAGCACCGTGCGCTCACCGGAACATCTCGCACTTGCGCTCAAGACCGCGCAGGAGTCGCTCACGCTGCTGAGCAATCGCCATGACTTCCTGCCTTTGAAGCGCGAGCAGGTGCACTCGCTCGCGGTCATCGGACCGGCTGGCGCCACCGAATACGAGACCGGCGATTACTACGGCAAGCCCGCGCGCAAGGTTGGGCCGCTCGCCGGCCTGCGCGAGCTGCTCGGCCCCGGCGTGCACGTCGAGTACGAGAAAGGCGCGGGCTTTGTGGAGACGCTCGACCCCTCTGCGGTGGCGCGCGCCGTCGAGTTGGCACGGAAGTCGGACGTGGCGGTGCTGTGCCTCGGCACCGACCTGCGGGTGGAAAAGGAGGGACACGACCGACGCAATCTCAATCTTCCGGGAGCGCAGGAACAGCTCTTGGAAGCAGTCTTCGCCGCCAATCCGCGGACCGTTCTGGTGCTCATGAACGCGGGTCCGCTCGCCGTCACCTGGGCGCAGGATCACCTGCCCGCCATCCTTGCCGCCTGGTACCCGGGTGAGGCGGGCGGCGTCGCGATCGCACGCGCGCTGTTTGGCGAGGACAATCCCGGAGGCCACCTGCCCTACACCGTTTACGCGAGCCTGGACGGCGTGCCGCCGCAAAACGAGTACGACGTATCGAAGGGGTACACGTATCTTTACTTCAAGGGTGTGCCGCTGTACCCGTTCGGCCACGGCCTGAGCTATTCGAAGTTCAAGTACAGCAACCTGAAGCTCTCAGCCGCCTCCGTAGGCTCAACTGGCCAGATCGAAATATCATTTGACCTAAGAAACACAGGGGCGCGAGCAGGCGCGGAGGTCTCACAGCTTTACACGCATCAGGAGCAAAGCTCGGTGGTGCAGCCAATCAAGAGTCTACGCGCGTTTGAGCGTGTCATGCTGCAACCGGGCGAGAGCAAGCGGGTGCGGTTCGGTTTGCCTGCCGCACAGCTTGCTTTCTACGACGTGCAGTCCAAAGCCTTTCGCGTGGAGCCAGGCATATTCGATCTCATGATCGGCTCCTCGTCCGACGACATCCGCTTACGGGAGCACCTGCGGATTTCTGACTGAGATCAGCGATTTGTGGTCAGCAGCGCAGTAAACTAGATCATTTTCATGGATGGTGTAGAGTAGCGGTGGCAATGACCCGCGGCATGAGTTTCCATGTCGCGACCGTATTCGGACGATTTGCGAAGGACGTTATTGGAGGCCCCATGACCGGGCGAGCCCACCCTGGCGGAACTGGCCGCGCGCTTCGGTGTGAGCCGCCGTTG
>CAXTVG010000075.1:0-8338 GCA_964247505.1 uncultured Acidobacteriaceae bacterium | reverse complement strand
CGGCGCGGACGGGGTCCACAGCCGGGGGCGCGCCCTGGCGACGGACGCAAACTGGTTTCGCACCGGGTTCGCTCTGGAGGCGAACGTGCCCTACCGGCCCGGCGAGCGGTTCCCGCTTGCGTTTGATTTCGCTCCGGTGCGCCGGGGGTATGGATGGCTGTTTCCGCGCGACACGCATGTCAATGTGGGGCTCTACACCGCGGATCCGGCCAGGAACAACTCGACCGCGCGGCACTGGATCGCTATATCGAGTCCCGCTGCGGCGCAGGCCGGGAACGCTCGCGGCCCGTGGGCCAGTTTCTGGGCCTGGGCGCGGCGGGGTACCGGCCCGGTCCGCGAACCCGGGTGCTTTTGGCTGGGGACGCGGCCGGCTTTGTGGACCCGCTCACGGGCGAGGGCATTTACGGGGCCATCCGCAGCGGGCAAGCAGTGGCGGCGGCCATCGGAGCCGCGTTGGGAGTGCGCCACCGCGGTGTTCGGCGGGGTGAAAGCGCGCCCGCGCCCGGCAACCCGGTGAGCGCCGGCTTTGTTGCGGCGGCTCAAACTCTTCTCAGCGATCTCGCCGTCGCCGAGCACGCGGCGCAGCGCTTCTACGCCGAGCCGGCGCAAGGATGGGCACTGCTCAAGCTGCCGCTGCTGCCCAGAGTGGTGCTCCGGGCCTACAGCGATGGGTTGCCGCTCGCGCGGGTGCTCCAGGCTGCGCGTTTCGCGCGCCGTTTCGCGCAGCGACCGTTGACCGCGTGAAAGCCCGCAGGCGCTCCGGGCGCTTTGCCGGGTGGAACGGCTAACCGTCCCTTGCGAAGAAAAAGCCGATTTCGCCGCGCGGGTGCTGCTAGGATGGGAGCAATCACGGGTACAAAGCAAACGCGCCACGCGCGGCGGAATGCCCGGCAGGAGCAGTACGTGAACGATCGCAACCCAGACGCCCTTCCATCGCGCGGCCTCGGCCTCGGCAGCCCGCTCCGTTCGCTGATGGTGCTTGCCGCCTCGCTGTTGGCAGCAGCGAGCGCGTGGGGCGAAAACAAGCCGTCGGCGGTGCCGAACATGTTCTCGCCGACCTCCACCCCCGCGCACGAAGAGTACGTGATGAGCTTGTTTGTGATCGGCATCACCGCGGGCATCCTCCTCGTCGTCGGCGGCGCGTGGGCCTACGTCACCTGGCGCTTCCGCTCGACCGATCCGAGCGAAGTGGAGCCGCCCCAGGTGTACGGCTCCCCCCAGGTGGAGCTGGCCTGGACCATCGTGCCGGTCATTATCGTGGTTGTTCTTTTCCTCACCACAGCCCGCATGATTTTTGCCATCCAGGACCACCCCAAGCCAAGCAATGCGCTCGAGGTCACGGTGGTCGGCCACCAGTTCTGGTGGGAATACCGCTACCCCCAGTACGGGGTTGTCACAGCCGACGAGATGCACGTGCCGATGAGCCCGAAAAACCACCCGCGGCCGACCTTTATGAAGCTCCTGTCGGCGGACGTGTGGCACTCCTACTGGGTGCCCCAGCTCGCGGGCAAGGTCGACAACATTCCCGACCATGAAAACGATATGTGGATCGATCCGCAGGTGCCGGGCGTGTACGTGGGCCAGTGCGGCCAGTTCTGCGGCGTGGAGCATGCCAAAATGCTGATCCGCGTGTATGTGGATACCCCGGACCAGTTCCAGCGCTGGATCACACGCCAGCAGCAGCCCGCGGTCGAAGCGCCGGGTGCCCCGCGGGGCGAGCAGCCGGGCATAGTCAACGCATCGTACTCCGCCGCCGGGGGTTCCCCGCAGACAGGCCTGGGGTCGAACTCGGGCTACTCGCCCGACCGGCAGGCCGGCAGTGCGCAAACCAATCCCGGAGCGGCGGAGGTCGCGGCCGGCCGGCAGGTCTTTATGACCAACGCCTGCATGAACTGCCACGCGATTCAGGGTACCGTCGCTAACGGCCGCTTCGGTCCCGACCTGACCCATCTCGGCAGCCGCGACACCATCGGCTCCGGCATCATGGCCAACAACGTCGACAGCCTGAAAACCTGGATCCGCAACCCCAGCGATGTAAAAGAAGGGGCGCTGATGCCCCCCATGCAACTGAACGAATCCCAGCTCGAACAGGTATCGGTGTACCTGTCGAGCCTGAAGTAGGAGCAGCGCGCAATGGCAGACGCATCACTTCCAATCGGGACACTGGACCTCACGCCTCCCCGGGTCGCGGAAGGGACCTTCCGCGAGTGGCTCCATGGCTGGGTCATCACGGTCGACCACAAGCGCCTGGGCATCCTGTACATCCTGTACGCCCTGTTTTTTCTGCTGGTGGGCGGCGCGGAAGCTATGGCCATCCGCGTGCAGCTTTCGCGGCCCAACAACAGCTTCCTCGCGCCGGAAACATATGACCGCATGTTTACCATGCACGGCACGACCATGGTTTTCCTCATGGGCATGCCGCTTCTGTTCGGCTACGCGAACTACTTCGTCCCGCTCATGATCGGGGCGCGCGACATGGCCTTCCCGCGGCTCAATGCGCTGAGCTTCTGGCTGACGGCGTTCGGCGGCATCCTGCTCTACTACTCGTTCATCGGTGGTTTCGGCCTGTACGGCCAGGGCTCAGCCCCGGACGTAGGCTGGTTTGAGTACGCGCCGCTGACCACCCGCACCTACTCGCAGGGCCACGCGACCGACTTCTGGGCGTTAAGCCTGTTTGTCACCGGCTGGGGCACGCTCGGCGCGGCCATCAACATCATCGCGACCACTATCTCCATGCGCTGCAAGGGCATGACGATGATGCGCATCCCCTTGTTCGTCTGGTTGATGCTGTGTGTCTCCGCCCTGACCCTGGTCGCCATCACCCCGCTCACCGCCGCGCAGGTCATGCTCGAGCTCGACCGCTACCTGGGCGCGCACTTCTTCGACGCGCAGGCAGGCGGCTCCGCGCTGATCTGGGCGCACTTCTTCTGGATCTTCGGCCACCCCGAGGTCTACATTCTGGTGCTGCCCGCGTTTGGCGTCGCGAACGAGATTATCCCGGTCTTCTCCCGCAAACCGGCCTTCGGCTACACCGCCATGGTCGCGGCCTCGGTCGGCATCGTGTTTATCTCGCTGGGCGTGTGGGCGCACCATATGTTTACGGTCGGCATGACCTCCGCCGCGAACACCTTCTTCACGCTCTCCACCATGATCATCGCGGTCCCGACCGGCATCAAGGTCTTCAACTGGATCGCTACCATGTGGGGCGGCAAGCTCCGGTTCGCGACCCCCATGCTGTTCTGCACCGCATTTGTGTTCCAGTTCCTCATCTCGGGCCTCACCGGCATCATGCTTTCGGCCTCGCCCTGGGACTGGCAGCTGCATAACTCCTATTTCGTCGTCGCGCACTTCCACTATGTGCTGGTCGGCGGCATCGTCTTCTCGATGCTGGGCGGCTTTTATTACTGGTTCCCCAAGGTCACGGGCCGCATGCTGAACGAGCGGCTGGGCAAGTGGCACTTCTGGACCTTCCTCATCGGCTTCCACCTCACCTTCGACTTCCTGCACATCCCCGGTATTCTCGGAATGCCGCGCTGGATTTACACCTACGAGGCCACCCGCGGCTGGGCCAGCTGGAATATGATCGCCTCGGTCGGCGGCTACATCCAGGGGCTCGCGACCCTGATCTTTGTCTACAACGTGATCCACTCCGGGCTGCACGGTCCGGACGCGGGCCCCGATCCGTGGGACGCCTGGACGCTCGAGTGGGCCACCTCTTCGCCGCCGCCCGAGTACAACTTTGCGGTCGATCCGGTGGTTTCAAGCCGCCGCCCGCTGTGGGACTTGAAGCACCCGACCGACCCCGACTGGAAGTACGAGTAGCAGTTATCCCCTTAGGAAAGAGCTTGGATGAGCACCGTTACCGTACCCGTACTCGCACGAGAACTCGAACAGCCCTGGAACCTGCCCAACAAAGGCAAGGTGGGCATGATCTGCCTGATCATCGGCGAATCCGCCATCTTCGCCATGTTCGTGCTGGCCTACCTGTTCTACATCGGCAAGAGCCAGTGGGGGCCCCAGCCCAAGGAGGTTCTGGAGGTCCCGATCGTCAACACGATCTGCCTCCTGAGCTCTTCGCTCACCATCTGGCTTTCGGAAAAAGCGATCGAGCACAACCAGGTGCGGAAGTTTACCGCCTGGCTCGGCGTTACCATCGTCCTGGGCAGCATCTTCCTGGCCGGTACCGGGTATGAGTGGTGGAAGCTGATCTACCATGATGGGTTAACGCTGCAAACCAACCTGTTCGGCACCACCTTCTACTCGCTGGTCGGCCTCCATGCCTCGCACGTCATCATCGGCCTCATCATGCTGAGCTCGCTGTGGATGTTTGCGAAGCTCGGGCACGTCTCCAGCAAAAACACCGAGCGCATCACCACCCTCGCCTTGTACTGGCATTTTGTCGACGCGGTGTGGGTAGTAGTGTTCGCTGTCGTGTACATCATCGGCCGGTAACAGGGAGGAACGAAACGTATGAGCACTCCCCAGCACTACTTGACGGAAACGCAGGAGGATCTCGGTCCGGAGCAGAGCCAGGTGGAGATTCCGCATGGCGACTCCGTCAAGGCCAACGCACCCGCGCACGGCGAAGGCATTCACCTGCCCAAGCCGACGGTCTGGCCCATTGTCACGGCGCTCGGCTTCACCCTGCTGGTCGCCGGCATCCTGACCCACTACGTCATCAGCATCCTGGGCGGTTTTCTCACGGTATACGGCTGCATCGGCTGGTTCCGCGACGTTCTGCCGCACGAGTCGCATGAGGAAATCGAGGTGCGCGTCCAGGAAATTTCCATTGCAAGCTCGCGCAAGTCGGTCAGCCGCATCGACACTGGCGGCGGCCACCGCGAGCATGTCGGCGAAGGCACATTTTCGCCGCTCGTGGGACTCAAGGGCGGCATTGCCGGCGGTATCGCGATGATCGTTCCGGCGCTGGCCTACGGGCTCATCGCGCAGCACTCAATCTGGTACCCCATTAATCTGCTGGGCGGTGCCGGTATCATGGGCGCGCCTAACCCTTCCCTGCAATATCTCAGAGACTTCCACTGGGGCGGCCTCGGGATGGCGACGCTGATCCAGATTGTGACCTGCGTGCTTGTCGGCCTGCTCTACGGCTCCGCGCTCCCCCTCATGCCGCGCCACCCTATTGTCCTGGGCGGCATCATCGCCCCGGCGGCCTGGACCGGCCTGCTCTACGCCGCGCTCCCGACCATCAACCCGGAAATCAGCTCCCACATCAACTGGCCCTCCTTCCTGATCGCGCAGTTTACCTTCGGGCTGGTCGCGGGCTGGGTTGTGTCCCGCTCGTCCTATGCACGGTCCATGCGCGCCATGCCGCTGTCCATGCGCCTGGGGCTTGAAGGCTCGGGCCTGGGCCACAACTCACAAGACGCCTCGCAAAATCAGAACTCAGGGGACCGCCACTAATGCCCGCTGTTGCCCGACGCAGCATGAAACAAGCCGCAACCGCGGCGGCCATGGCCGTTTTCGCGCTCCTTGCCTTGACGGGCGCGACGGGATGCTCCCGGCTCCTGAACGGCCCCGCCGATGCGCACGAAACGGCACCGCGCCCGGACAAGATCGCCGACTTCAACACGCTGTACAGCCAGAACTGCATCGCTTGCCACGGAGTCAACGGCAAAAACAGCCCCGCGTTCGGCTTCAACAACCCAATCTACTTTGGGCTGGCCTCCGACGACACCATCCGCAAGTGGACCACCAACGGCGGCCCTGGCGGCCTGATGCCGGCTTTTGGGACCTCCGCCGGCGGTCTCCTGACCGATGATCAGATCAACGTGATCGTCGTGGGCATGCGGCAGCGCTGGGCCAAGCCCGCTATGCTCGTAAGTATGAACCTGCCGCCCTACGCAGCCACACACCCCGGCGACGTCGCGCACGGCGCGCAGGTATACGCGCAGGCCTGCGCAAGCTGCCACGGCGCGGCCGCGCCCAACGGACTCGTGATGCACCCCGGCAAGGCAGGCTCCATCACCGATCCGACCTACCTCGCCCTGATCAGCGACCAGGGTTTGCGGACTATTACTATCGCCGGACGGCCCGACCTGGGCCAGCCCGACTACCGCAGCGACATTCCAGGCCACCCGCTGAGCGACGCCGAGATCACGGACGTCGTTGCCTGGCTCAGCGCGCACCGCGCCCCGGATCCCGGGAACCCGCACCCGACCGGCAACGGCACGGAGCTCGAACGGAGGACCGCTCAATGAGCACGACGGAAGACCACAAGATCAAGGTAGAAAAAATCGAAACCGAGCACCACAAGATCGAAGACGCGGAGCTCCACGTCCGCCCGGTCTCGCGGCGCAATCTGCTGATGAACGTCGGCATTGCGCTGAACGCAGTGATCGGTCTCGCGATCGCGGCGCCGGTGATCGGCTATGTGCTCGGCCCGGCGCTGCGCAAGAAAAACTTCTACCGCTCCTGGGTCACGCTCGGTCCTGTTACCCGCTACCCCAATGGCCAAACGCGCCTGGCCACGTTTATCACGCCCTACAAAGCACCTACCGACGGCCAAACCGACAACACTGCCTGCTGGGTGCGCCGCCTGAGCGACCAGGATTTCCAGGTGTTCGCGATCAACTGCGCGCACCTCGGCTGCCCGGTGCGCTGGTTCCCGCAGTCAGGCCTGTTTATGTGTCCATGCCACGGCGGGGTTTACTACCAGGACGGCTCCCGCGCTGCCGGTCCTCCCACGCGCGGCATGTTTGAGTACCAGTGGAAAATCGTGAACGGCGAGCTGCAGATCTTTGCCGGCCAGTTGCCGACCCTATCCAATTCGGCCAGTCTCCGCGACGCGGGGAATAAAGGAACAAAGTCATGCCTCGGTTAAATTTCAATGGAAAGAAGATCGCCCTCGAAACTTATGGTTGGCTCGAGCGGCGGGTGCAGGTGGAGGGCTTTGTCAAGGAATCGGCCCTGCACCCGGTGCCGAAGTCGACGGCGAGCTGGTGGTACGTGTTCGGCTCCGCGGCGCTTTCCCTTCTGATTCTTCAGATCATTACGGGCATTCTGCTGGCTTTGGTGTATTCGCCCTCAGCCGGAAATGCATGGGAAAGCCTGCACTACCTGAATAACAACCTGCCGCTGGGCTGGTTTCTGCGCGCGATGCATGGATGGGGTTCCAACTTCATGATCGCGGTGGTGGTCATCCACATGATCCAGGTCTTTCTGTTCGGCGCGTATAAATTTCCGCGCGAACTGACCTGGCTGCTGGGTGTGGGGCTCTTGTTCCTGACCCTCGGCATGGGCTTTACCGGGCAGGTATTGCGCTATGACCAGGACGCATACTGGGGTCTGGGAATCGGCGCTTCCATTTCCAGCCGGGTTCCGTTCATCGGCGGCTACCTGGTCCATGCGCTGCTGGGCGGTCCCATTATCGGCGGGGCGACGCTGACGCGTTTCTTCGCGCTGCATGTCTTTGTGCTTCCAAGTCTGCTGCTGGGCTTCGCCGGTCTGCACACCTGGTTGGTGCTGAAGCTTGGCATTAATGAGTGGCCGATGCCGGGCCGGATTGTGCGGCGCTCCACGTATGTGCAGGAATACAACCAGCTCGCCCATAAAGACGGAATTGCCTTTGTACCGGGCGCGGTCTGGAAGGACCTGTTCTTTACGGCCGGGATTTATGCGGCAGTGGCTCTGTGCGCGGTAGTGTTTGGGCCATTCGGCCCAGGCGGCCAGCCCGACCCGACCATCATCCAGACTGCCCCTGCGCCGGACTACTTCTTTCTCTGGATCTATTCCATCCTCTCGTACGTGCCGGACTGGATGGAGACGCCCCTCATCCTGATTGCGCCGGTGATTGGGATCGGTGTGTTGGTAGCACTTCCATTCGTTGCGGGCGAAGGGGAAAAGCACTGGAGCCGCAGGCCGGTCGCGGTTCTCACTCTGATTACATTGGCTGTGGCGATTGCGATCCTGAACCACCTGGGCACCTACGAGCCCTGGAGCCCGAAGATGACGGCCTGGAGCGGGGACGTGCTGCCGGTCGATAAGATCCACTCCGAGCAGCCGCTGCAGCGTCAGGGAGCCATCGTGTTCCAGGGCAAACAGTGCCGCAACTGCCACCAGGTGGCCGGCGAGGGCGGACAGCGCGGCCCGGCGCTCGACACCGTCGCCACGCGCCTCACCTACGATCAGCTGGTGCGCCAGGTGCTCCAGGGCGGCGGCAACATGCCGGCCTACGGCAAAAATCTGTCACCGTCGGAAACCACGGCGCTGGTTGCGTTCCTTGAAACTATGCACCCGTCGAATCAGCCTCCGGCGCGCAACCCAGCGCTGCCGGTCCCGGGTGAGTATGGTCCATCGCCCGACAACACCGGCTCGCCCT
>CAXTVG010000074.1:0-8407 GCA_964247505.1 uncultured Acidobacteriaceae bacterium | reverse complement strand
CCAGTCTCGGCCAGGGTCATCGGGCGAAGCCGGCAAAGGGGTACCCTCCCCTGCTTGTCTCGCTCACTGGCTCCCGCTGGGGTTGACGCCCGTCGCCGCGCTACGCGACACTCACGGGCAGCCGGCAGCAACGATAAGCCGTCAGAGGTCCTTATGCCTGCGGGCACACTCTTGTTTTCGCGTCCCACTTTTCTGATGTGCGCACCCCGCTTTTTCGACGTGCAATATGTCATCAATCCCTGGATGGAGGGCAATCTCGGCAGCGCCTCCCGTTCGCGCGCCGCCGCGCAATGGCAGGCGCTCCACGCCGCCATTTCCCGGCACGCGGATGTGCTCCTGGTCGACCCGCAGCCGGGCCTGCCCGATATGGTCTTCACCGCTAACGCCGGCCTCGTCCACCAGGGCCGCGCCGCGCTCAGCCGCTTTCGCTGCCCTGAGCGCCAGGGCGAAGAGCGCCACTTCCGCGACTGGTTTGCGCAAGCAGGCCTCCGCCCCCTCGAAATCCCGGTCGCCTTCGAGGGCGAGGGCGACGCTCTGTTTACCCCCGACGGCGCGCGCCTGTGGGCCGGCTATGGCTGGCGCACGGAGCTCGCGAGCCACGCCCTCCTGCGCGAACTCTGGGGCGTTGAGGTCGTCTCCCTCCGCCTTACCGACCCATCTTTTTACCACCTCGACACCTGCTTTACCCCGCTCTCGAATGGCGACCTGCTCTTCTATCCGCCTGCCTTCGACTCTGTTTCGATCGCTCTGATCGAGGCGTTTTATCCCCAAGCAAACCGCATCCCGGTCGAACGCGAAGATGCGCTCCAGTTCGCCTGCAATGCCATCAACATTGGCCACGCCCTCGTGCTCAATCAGATCAGTCCACAACTTTGCGCCCGTCTTCAAAGCCGTGGCTTTGATGTAGTTCAAGTGCCGCTTGGGGAGTTTCTGAAAGCCGGTGGTGCCGCTAACTGCCTCACGCTGCGCCTCAGCGACCTTCCCGCGCCTGTGCTGTGACCGTCAACCGGGGGAAAGTTACACGAAAATATAACTCGTGCTATAACGGTATTGAGAGCTAACCCATGTACACCACAACCCTGCGTAAAGTCGGCGGTTCGGTTATGATGACCGTGCCGCCCGTCCTACTCCAGTCGCTGCACCTCGAAGCTGGTGCCACCGTAGCGCTGGAAATCGAAGGCGACCGGCTCACGGTAAAGCCAAGCAGGCCACGCTACACGCTCGAAGAACTGCTCGCGCAATCCGACCCGAACGCGCCCATGTCTGACGAAGATCGCGAATGGCTCAACTCCCCGCCAGTCGGAAGAGAGCTCATTTGAGGCGGGGAGAAATTTGGCTCGTCTCGCTTGATCCCGGCGTTGGGAACGAACAACAGGGGACGCGGCCCGTTCTCGTTGTTTCTGCGAACGGCTTCAACCTGCTTACCCGGTCGCAAGTCGTCGTGCCCATTACGTCGGGAGGCGGGTTCGCGCGCAGTGCCGGTTTTGCAGTTCCTTTGAGCGGCACCGGAATTCGAACAATGGGCGTTGTCCGGTGCGATCAGCCCAGGACCGTCGATCTTGCAGCGCGAAATGCGAAGAGGCTTGAAGCAGCGCCGGAGGTGATTGTGGAAGAAGTTCTAGCAAAACTCGCTGCTTTTCTCCAATAACTACGGTCTTCGCTCCGCTGCCCGCTTTAGGTCTTGGAGCCAGAGGTACCCAGCCTCCGCGAGCTTCTGAGAAAAAAACCTAGCCTTGTTCCCAGACGGCTCACGCTGAGAGCGGCGCCGCTCCCGATCCGCGGTCCTCTCGACGCCGATGACGGATGGTAAGGTGAGGGCATGAGAACGATCGACTTCCCACGACGCGGCGCAGCGGCCGTGCCCATGACCGTTCTGGGTTTCGGGTGCGCGGGCCTGCTCGGACGAGCTTCGCGCCGGGAATCCGAAACTGCTTTCCGCGCCGCGCTCGATGCGGGAATCACCTTCTTCGACACCGCCCGCAGCTACGGCTACGGCGCCTCTGAAGGACTGGTCGGCGACATGCTCAAGGGCCGCCGCGACCAGGTTGTTCTCTGTACTAAGTTTGGCATCCTGCCCGCGCCCCAAAACTGGAAGTCGCGCCTGCTCCCCGTCGCCAGAAAGGTCGTTCGCGCGTTCCCCGCCTTGCGCAAGGCAGCGCAAAAGCAAGCCGGCGCGCAGTTTACGCCGGGGCAGTTCTCTCCCGCAGCGCTCCGGGCGAGCTTTGAAACCAGCCTGCGGGAGCTCAAAACCGAGTACGTCGACATTCTGCTGATGCACGGCGCGCCGGAAAGCGCGCTTGCGCAGGATGACTTGCACGGGGCTTTGTCCCGCCTGGTCGAGCGAGGACAGGTGTGCATGGCCGGGATTTCCGGCGACACGCCGGTGATATCAAAGTTCTTCGCGCAGCGGCCCGCCGGGCTCCTCACCGCGCAATTCGCTCTCAATGCGTCGTTGATGGGCTTCGCCGCGGAGACCGAACGCAATGCCGATCTGCTTCTGGTCGCCAATCACCCGTACGGCGGTCCGGGCGGTGTAGCCAGTACGCGGGCGACGATTGAAAGTCTGGCAAGCCGGGAAGCGCTGGGTGCAGCCTTACGAGCGAAACTCAAGGACAGCGCCGGCGACCCGCAGCTTCTGCCGGAACTGCTTTTGAACCTCATCCTCAACGGCACGGGCATCAGCGCGGTCGTCCCCGCGATGATGAAGGTGGAGCACATTCGAAGCAACGTTCGCGCTGTTACCGAATGCCGCTTCAGCTCGGACGACTTAAGCGCGATTCGCGCGGCTCTCACCGCCACTTTAAAGACTTCTTCCGTCCCCGCAGGGTAGCCGGAGGGCTATTGATGTGTACTTTTCTTAAGCAACAGCCACGTTCACAGCCGTTGAAGCCTCTGCGCTGGCAGCGGCTTTGTGAGAGCCTGCCAGCTGCGCGGACAGGTGATCCGCGAGGCGCAGCGTCAAGGCCAGCAAAGTGAAGGTTGGGTTGGAGCTGGAGCCGGACGGGAAAACCGCGCAGCTTGCGACGTACAGGTTTGCGAGCGCGTGTACTTTCAGATCCGCGTCGACGACACTCTGCTCCGGATCGCGCCCCATGCACAGGCCGCCCATCGCGTGATACGTATCTGCCAGCACCGGCAGCGTTCCTTGGTTGACGCATTCGGCCCAACTTGCGGGCGCCAGCTCGAGTTCGGCGAGTTCTTCTCTGATGATCGCCGCGAACCGGAGCGCCAGACGTTTGTCGTCCTCATTCACGCGCCAGTCGACTACCGCTACGGGCATGCCCAGAGCATCGCGTTTGTCCGAAAGACGAATGCGGTTCTCGGGGTCGCGCGCCTGCTCCAGATCGATATTCAGGATGACCTGAGCCCGTGCGGAAACCGCCCGCCTGCGCTTAAAGCGCGCGTAAAGCACAAGGCGGCCCACGTCCCCGAGGCCGCGAAAGACCGGCAGCAGGTTCGCGGTGACTGCCTGCTTGAGTTTGCGCGTCTGGATGGAGCGCAGCAGATTGCGGATCGCCGCAGCGCCTGAATCGTCCGGCTCGACAACAACGACGTGCGCCATCACTGCGCCCAGGCCATTCTGCGCGCGAAGCGCGGGCGAAGCCTCCATCTTGCAGGTGTGCAGCGTTCCATCGATAAAAAATGGTCCCAGCTTGTGGAGCAGCAGCTCCCGCGCCGGGGAAGCGAAATGCGCTGCATGAAACGAGAGATGATCCTGGAAGTAGCGGCCCAGCTGATCGTGCGGGTTGGGCACGGCGGTGGAAGAAAGCAGGATGCGCGAGCTCTCAACCGTGCCGGCAGCGACAATAAAGACCCGCGCATGGAACCGAAACTCCACCGCCGCGTAGTTCAATACGCGCGCCGATTCGATGGCTGCGCCTTCGCCCTCCAGTGAGGCGACATTTGCATGGGTAAAGACGGTGAGCTTTGGATGTGCGAGCGCCGTTTTGCCCAGGGTGCCGGCGACATTGCGCTTGTTAAAGGGCGCCCACTTCGAGTAGCGCAGGTTGATCCGGGGTGAAAAAGCAACCGGCGCATGGCCGAGTGTGAGCAGAAGCGCTGCGTCGAAAGAGAGTCGGTTTGTGTTGAAAATCGTTTCAATATCTCCGTAGTAATTCGTGACTTCCGACTCCTCGATCGGCCACGCCGCAGACGGAACCCCGTCGGGCGGACTGAACGTTTCGGCGGTGAACGGGAGCAGCTGGCCGCCCCAGCGCGTGGAAGAGCCGCCGAAGACGCGGAATCGACCATCGTGCGCGCCGGTATGTGGATCTCCAGGCTGCTCGGTGGCGTAAAAGGCTTGCGAGCGCTCCTCCTGCTGCAGGCCGCCTGCTTCCAGCAAATGCACGTCGATACCACGGTCGGCCAGGCGGCTCGCGAGTGCAAGCCCGGCAATGCCGGCGCCAACGATACAAACTGTGCTGCGAAACTCGTGCGCTGCGTGTTCGTCCAAATCTACGTGCATCTGCCGCGACTCCTTGCCATAAACAGAACGCATTCTAGTGCGCGGATGGAAGAAGGCGTGTAATAAATGCAACAGATGTGGCAAATTAGTGCAGAACTGTAGCTAAATGCGCAAGGCTGGTGACCTTCGAGCGAAAAATTGAGTAACAAGCGTTTCGCGCTCTCACGCTCGCCCGAATATCTGTGCTCGGATAGACGCGATAGCCTCGGACCTCTGTCTATAAAGCTGCGAAGAGAAAAAAGGCTTGTTGGAAAGAAGAAAGCCACCCTTGCGGGTGGCTTTTCCTTTGGCTTTAGACTTGATGACTAGTCGCCCATGACTGTTTCTTCGGTTTCGACGGCGGCGGGCTTCGGCGCGGGAGCGATGGAGTTGATCGAGACCAGGCCTTCGACCGGCTTCTCGCCCAGTACCTGCTCGCGGTACAGCTTGGCCATGCGCGCGTTTTCCGCGTCCTGCTTCATCTTGGCGTCCCGCGCGCGCATCTTCTCTTCGCGCGAGTTTTTCGCAATACCCAGCTTTTCGAACGTGTCGTTCGCAGCCGAGTCCACGTGGGCCTGGTTGAGCGCGAGCGTGTGCTGTGCGTCGCCCATGCCAACCTTTTTGCCGCCCGCAAAGATTTCGTGCCGCCCATGCTCCTCATACCACTTGGTCAGGGTCGAGGTCATGTGCATCTTTTCGATGATGTTGCGCCAGCCCACGCCCGTGTTGTAAGCGCAAAAGCTGATCTCGCCCTCCTGCGTCGCGTACGGGATGATGCACTGCTCGGTGCGGCGGAAGTCGTAGTTGAACAAGTCCTGGAACCACATCCCGGCGATAAACAGGAAGTTCCAGCGGTCGTTGCGGCGCTGCTCGATGTCGGCCATGGTGCGGTCGGCCGTCACTTTGCCGTACTTGCGGCCGGTCGCGCCGAAGCACTTGTCGAACTTTGCAAGCAGGTCGAGGATGCGGAAGTGGGTCGGGGCCTTGCGCGGGTCGTAGTTGCGGAGCAGCGCAAGCGTCACGCCGACAATTGAGAGGAACTTGCCGCGGGCCGCGTCGTTGATCTTGGCGACGTCCTTGGCCAGGCGGTCGGCGTTGAGGAACGCGGTGACCGGAACAGCTTCCTTGGTCTCCTTGTCGATCATCAGCGCCATGCCGATGCCGCAGTTCGGGTGGCAGCCGCAGGACAGCTGGCCCCAGTCGTGGTTCGGGCCGTGGACCAGGTCGGCCCAGTCGGAGAAGGTCGACATGAAGGAGATTGGGAACCAGTCGCGGGTCGGCTCGCCCAGGCCGGTCTGGTTTTTTACGTCGTGCGCCATGTGCGAAAGCGTGTAGCGCTGCGCCTCGCGACGCTCGTCGGTGACGGCCTCGTCGCGCCCGGTGAAGGAAACCGGCTGGAACGAGATGAAGTTGATGCGCTTCGGGTTGTCGAGCGCAAACTGGATAATGCGCCCCACCTGCTCGTTGTTGATGCCGTTGATGATGGTCGTCACGGGGACGATGTCGACGCCGGCCTCATGCAGGTTGTGGATGGCCTGGAGCTTCACGTCAAACAGGTTGCCGACCTTGCGGTGCGAGTTGGCGGCATTGCCGATGCCGTCGAACTGCAGGTAGGCATAGCGGAGGCCCGCTTCCGCCGCCGCGCGGCACAGCTCTTTCGACTTGGCGAACTCAATGCCGTTGGTCGCCGCTTGAACCGAGTTGTAGCCCACCTTGCGCGCATAGGCGACCGCGTCGAGGAAGTATGGCGACAGCGTAGGCTCCCCGCCCGAAAACTGGACCGACATCTGACGCCTGGGCTTGATAGTGATCGCGTTGTCAAGCATGGTCTTGATCTCGTCCCATGTCAGCTCGTGGACAAAACCAACCTGATTCGCGTCCATGAAGCACGGGTCGCACATCATATTGCAGCGGTTGGTGAGATCGATGGTCAGCACCGATCCCCGGCCGTGCGTCACGGTCGAGGTTCCGTGGTTATGCAGGCCTTCGTCATTGTGAGCCTTGATGTCGCGGCCCGGAAAAACCTCTTCGAGATGCCGGAAGAAGGCGGTATCGATCGCCATCACGTCTTCGAAATGGCCGTGTTTGGGGCAGTCCTTCACCATCAGGATCTTGCCGTCGCGCTCCACGATCTGCGCCTTGATCTCGCCCACTTTTTCGTTCAGGAGAATTTCGTGCGGCAACTTGCCGTCGATGATCTGCTGCCGGATCTCCGGCACGCACTTGGGGCAGAGCGAATCGGTTGTGCGCGGCCAGCCGAGGGGCGGCTTCTCCTTTTGGTAGCTCTTGAGCAGCGGCTTGTCCGACCACTTGGGCGTGAACGAAGCGTTGGGCTTGATGCTGTTGAGCTTGTCAAAGACAGACCACGCGCCCTGGGCAGCGATGGTCAGTGTGCGCTCGGCGTACTTAGCGGCTTTCGGCATGGGTGGGAGATGCTCCTGAGAAAGTATGTGGCCTGGTGATTCGCAGCTTTATGCTATTGGATGCAAGCCGCGTCCCTTGAAGCGCTTACAGACTGTCGGCTTGAAACCCGGAGCTGGGCTCGCTCCATGCTCCCTACGCGCCGCGTGGAGTCCCGGCGTGCTTCCACGATACCGAAGTCTTGCGCGGAATCGTTAAACTTCAGCAGTGAACGGTCGTTGCGGGAAGGTGAGCGGCAGCAAGTCGAGGGTGAAAGGGACACAGCCTTGCGACCCATTCTTGAACGCTCTCTCCGATCGATCGAGATTGTTCCACGTGAAACTATGCCAGAGTCAGTCTGCGATTCGCTGCAGGCAGGCAGATTCGTCATAAAAACTGAGTGGGAACCGCTTTGGCGTTCGTTTTTAAGAAATTAGGGGAGGCGAGATCACTGCGCGCGGTGAAAGAATTTGCGCTTGACGTCGGGCCAGAACTCGTCAAATAGATTGGCCCCGGCGAGCTGCGAGATTGAAATGCCCCAACTGATAAAGACCACACGGCTGCCGATGCTGCTCTCGGGGTAATAGGTTTGCGTCAGCGCTGCCGACATCCCGCGCCCAATGACCTTGGAGAAGCCGAAGCCCTGCGCTCCCGAGTCCCGCTGCGAAACAACCGCTCGGGAGATCGCGTACAGCCCGCGCTTGGGATAGCTGCCGTAGGCTTTGCGAAAGTAGCGCGGGTCTTCATGAAAGGCCGCAGGGAGAAAGCCGTCGGAGAAAAAGCGCGTGCTTTCCTGGCGCAGGGCCGCCGCGCCCACGCGCTCGCCCCAACCCGCGGCGTTGATGCCGAAGTGGGGGTCGTTGTCGCGCAAGATGCCGTACCAGCCGGAGTACAGGATGCCCACCGGCGTGGACCAACGGAAAGTCTCATGGACTGGATAGAGAAGCTTTTCACGCGAGGTGAGAGCCGGGATTTTCTCATTGGGCTCAACGACCACGGACCACTGCCGGCGCTTTACAGCTTGGGAACTCGGAGATCGGGTCGCGGGCACGGGCACATAGGAAGGCTGCTGAGGCGCGTCAGGTAAATCTTCCGCGCCTGCAGCGGTGGCGCAGAAAAGCACCAGGAAAGCAATCTGGTTCAGGACTGATTTCGAGCTCCGGGGTATTGAGCGCAACCTAATCTCCTATCCTTTGTTGTAACCGCTGAACAAGGTTTAGAAAAGGACCGCTGGCGATTTCCGCGCGGCCTGTTCCGAAACGAATGCGGCGCGGGCTGCTTTTCCCAGTTTGGCACTCCGGTTCGCGATTCCCGCTTTCCGTCGTTGCGCCGCTCCGGTGCGCACGGGGATACTGATGTGGATGGAGGAGGGCATCGGCATGAGCGAGCACTTCTGGGAAGGTGAGATGCGGGGCATTGCGGAAACGGCGAGGCGGGGGCTTCAGCAGGCGGTCGCGTATGTGAATGACCGGGTTGTGCCGGTGGTGCGCGCGGAGTCGCGCGTGGCAAGGCGAGAGGGGGCACGGGTGCTGCGCGCCTGCGCCGAGCGGATCGACCCGGCAG
>CAXTVG010000073.1:0-8487 GCA_964247505.1 uncultured Acidobacteriaceae bacterium | reverse complement strand
ACCCGTCCGCGGAGCATGGTCCGCTCGCTGCGCGTAATCTCTCCGAGAGTTCCGCCCAGGTGGACTGTGCTGGCGCGCCCGCAATCCGGCGCCCGCCAGGGAATTGGCTGGCTCAGCGCGTAGTCGATCTTGAATGCGCCAGGTCCTGGACGGAACCGCTCGAGTTTGCGCGCGTACCCCGGGGGCAGCCGCCGCCCGGCGAGCGTAGCCATCTGCTTGGGCCGCACATCGCACAGCACGATCGCGTCTTCGCCGAACTCGTCGACCGAGGCGACCGGCGCGGATACCCGCACTGCGCCGCCCTGCTCCACCAGAACGCCGGCGAGCGCCTTGGTAATCCTGCCCGAGCCGCCCTCGGGAATCGGCCAACCCACCGCGTGAGCCGAAGCGCCCAAAACCAGCGCGATGGCGGAGGAAAACGGCGCGTCCAGCGATAGAAACGAGTGCCCGGCGAGCCCCGCAAAAAGCGCACGCGCCCGCTCTGTGCGAAACAGCACGGAGGCTAGCGCCCGCGCCGGCTGGGCCGCTGCCGCGCCGAAGCGAGCCAGGAATAAAGGGTGTTTTGGAAGGTGGACCAAAGGCTGCAGCAGTTCGGGCGCGAGCCGGTCCCACTGTTCTACGAGAGGCTCAACCAGCGCCCGCCAGCGCCCGCCATCCGGACGGCCCAGTGCGTCCACCGTTTCGTCCAGATCCCGCTCCAGAGTCACCGCGGTGCCGTCGTCCAAAGGGTGCGCGAGCGGCGCGGGATGGTGCACCCAGGTAAGCCCATGCTCGGCCAGCGGCAGTTGCCGGAAGAACGGCGAACCGGCCCCGAGCGGGTGCACCGCCGACCCGAAATCGTGTACAAACCCGGGCAGAGTCAGCGGCAAGCTCCGGCACGCGCCCCCCAGCTCGTCCTGCGCCTCACGCACTTCGGTCGCAAAGCCGGCATGCGCCATCGCGATTGCGGCCGCCAACCCGTTCGGCCCCGACCCTATCACTCCGACCCGCGAGGGTGCGTGCGGTTTCGCTGTCATCTTGCTCCTTTTCCCGGCGGCGGGATTTTCCCGTTCGCTTACTTTGGTGCGATCGCGGATTGAGGAAAGTGGTGTTTCGGGGTCGGATGCAGCCTATGCTCGATCGACGGGTTTTCGCAATGCCTTTTCCTTTCATGGACAACACCCAGCTCGGAAGCACGGTCACGGTGGTCATTCCAACCCGGAACCGGCCGCGCATGGTCGTGGCCGCGGTGGAGAGCGCTTTTCAGCAGACCTGCCCACCGCTGGAGGTCATCGTGGTGGTGGACGGGCCGGAGGAAACAGCGAGCACTGTGGACGCGCTTCATGGGATCAAAGACCCGCGCCTGCGCGTCCTCGAGTTGCCGGAGTCGGTCGGCGGGGGCGAGGCCCGCAATTACGGAGTTCGCGCGGGGACCGGCGACTGGATCGCGTTTCTGGACGATGACGACCTTTGGCTGCCGGGCAAGCTCGGGGCGCAGCTTGCGTTGGCCGAAAGCCTGGAAGGGCACTCCATCCCCGTTTTGAGCTGCCCCGTGCTGGCTCGCGCGCCGGGCTGGGAAGAGGTGTGGCCGCGCAAGCCCTACACTCCGGGCGAGCCAATGGCGGAATACCTTTTCTGCCGCAAAGGCTGGCGCTACGGTGCGGCCCTGCTGCAAACCTCAACCCTGCTCGCGCCGCGATCCCTGCTCCTGCGCATCCCTTTCACGGTCGGCTTGCGCAAGCATCAAGACTGGGACTGGCTCCTGAGAGCCGCGGCGGAACCCGGAGTCCGAGTGTACCCCGCAGGTTCCGAGCCGCTCGCCATCTTCCACGTGGAAGGTGAGCGCGCCAGCGTGGGACGCGCGCGGAACTGGCGTTTTTCGCTCCAGTGGGCCCGAAACAGCCGAGCCTTGTTTTCCCCACGCGCGTTTTCCGGCTTTATAACCACGGAATGCGCGGCCCAGGCCAGCGGCGAAACACTGCGCGAGCGCGTTGCTCTGGCGTGTATCGCGGCGCGGGAAGGCATGCTTTCCGGGCAGGATTGGCTCCGTCTCCTGGGTTTTTTGTTTATTCCGCAGTCCGGCCGGCGAGGCTTGCGGCGCTTGCTACGTAGCGTCGGCCATTTCTCTGCCTCGGCGCAAACGAGAATCTCCCGGCATGGAGAGCGAGCCTAGGCCTGGAACACCAGGGACCGTCGACCTTAAAAGGAAAACAGCATGAGAAAACCGGTCAGGACGCTGGCCCCTTGGGATACGTCAAGTCCCGCTTCCGTCTGAGGCGTTTGTGCGGAATTTGCGAGTCGCCGCTGTTCTCCGAAGCATCCCGGCGCGCGGTGGCGGTTACGTGCGCGCGTTCGGAGCGCAGCAGTTCTTCGGTCGCGCGCTGCTTCCTAAGCCGCCCCCATTCCGCCGCGGTGGTCGCTGCAAACCTAAGATTGCCTACCAGGTAGCGCTTCCAAAGCCGCCGCGGCTCCATGGCGAGCCGGTACAGCCATTCCGCGCCGATGTTGTGCGTCCAGGCGGGCGCGCGCTTGCGCAGGCCTGCAACGGTATCGAACGCGGCCCCGACAGACATGGCCGCTCCGATCGGCAGGGTGCCGCACTCGTCCAGCATCCAGATTTCCTGTTTGGGCGCGCCCAGCGCAACACACAGCAAGTCGGGCCGAGCCGCGGCGATACGTGCCCGGACTGTTTCGTTAGCCTCTTCTTTCTGCTCAAAGCCAGGCGCTGGACAGTCGGTGCCCGCGACTTTGAGTCCGGGATAGCGCTCGATCAACTTCTGCGCTGCGCCTGCTGCCGCCCCGGGAAGCCCGCCAAGGAAGTAAACCGACAATCCATGCTCGGCACACAAGGCGCACATGCGTTCCATAAACTCGCCCCCAGGCACGCGCTCCGGAATAAAACCGCCTAACAGCCGGGCGCCCCAAACTACAGACATCCCATCCGCAAGGCAAAGGTCGGCGCGGCCGAGCGCTTTGGCGAAGCCCGCGTTCCGCGCGGCCAGGGTCACCAGAAACGCATTGGGGCCCATAATCTGCAAAGGCTCCTGCCAGTCCCGGAGATGCCGCTCCTGCAGTTCACGAAGCAGCCACTGGGACGCCTGCTCCATCCCGACAGCATCGACCGGGGCCGCGCCGAAGTAAACGCGCGGCGGACGGCCGGGAGAGCGGACCGAAGCGAGTCGGGCGGGCTCTTTTACATCGACGAGTGTTGTGGCCACAGCGAATCTTTCCTTTGCTGAAATAACTGGGGTTCCACGCCGTTGCTGATCTCGGCAGGCGGGAAAAACTCATCCCGCATACGCCGTAGGAGATACGACGGGGACGCGCGAAACGAGCTAACAAGAGCGCGCAAAGCGGCGACCCGCTCGCCCCGGCCCAGGTGCATGTTGAAGGCGCGCAATCTTTCCTTCGCGATCAGCGGCGTTTCCTTGAGGAGCTGGAGCAGTTCGCCTTCAACAACGCCCAGCTTCTCAGGCGCGCGATTTTGCAGTTGCGAGAGCAGCAGATACTGCACATACAAGCCGTGCAGCGCCTGCTGACGCAGGTTGCGCGAGGTCAGGCTTTCCGCATTTTGCCGGTAAAGGAGCAGAACTTCCGGAATGAAATGAATATCGTAAGCAAAAGCCATGCGCCACCAAAGGTCCGCGTCCTCACACTGGATCCCGGGCCGGTACCCGCCGATGGCCAGCGTTTTCTCGACGTGCAGCGCCACGCTTGGATGGCAAATTGCGGGAAGGTAGCCTGAGCGGGCGACAGACCGGATCTGGTCCGGCGTACCTCGTGTGCAGCGGTACAGCCCCACGCTCCTTTTCTGCGGGTGGTACGCGGCGTTGGAATAGAACATGCCGGCGCCCGGGTTTTCCCGGATCGCTTCGACAATCCTCGGCAGACGGTCAGGCGTTGCAATATCGTCCGCGTCCTGGCGCACGAGCCAAGGCGTCCGGCACTCGCGCAGCATTTTGTTCAAGGTAAACGTAAGCCCGCAGTGCTGCTGCTCTATCACGCGTAAGCGCTCGTCGCGAATGGAGAGGAGATACTCAAGACTTCCGTCGGAGGAGCCGTCAACTATGGCAAGGACCTGAAAGTCTTGTGCCGGCTGCTCCAGGATGCTCTCGAGCGACTCAGGAAGATAGCTCATCGCGTTGTGCACGGGCAGCCCAACGGTGAGCAGTTCGAAGCCGGATTTCGCTTCAGTCATTGCACTCCTTTGCAGCGAATTTGCGAGCCCAGTTACTTGCAGGAATCGGCAATGTGCGCCTCTTCTTTATCTACCTTGTTTTCCCGCCGCTGTGTCAATCCTTCTGGGTTGCCGGCAAAACTTACGTAACGTCGCATTCCCACCCCATGCATGGTAGGGTCACTCCCAACATAACTATGTAAGGAATGGCATGGGGCGTCAGGAGCCCCGCAGTCCAATCGTGTTCCCATGAGCTCACCCGGTTCGCTTTTCGCGGCTGCTGAACCCAGCCTGACGCTCGCCTCCATTGCCGCAGCGCTGGGCAGGCGGCGCGCGCTCGTACTCTGGCCAATGGCCGTGCTCCTCGCTGCTGCCGCCTTGTCGTGCGCGCTGGGGACCCCGCGCTATCGCGCGACGGCGGAAGTGCAGGTGATGAAGGAGGACGGGGGCGCTTTTGGCCTGGAAAGCACCGTAATGGGCCAGGGCGCTGGGAGTACGACCGACTCGCTGGACTACAACATGACCCTGCAAACGGAAGCGGAGATCCTGCGCTCGCCCGCGCTTGCCCTGGCGGTGATTGAGGCCGCGCATCTCGAAGCGACGCCGGACTACTTCGCGCCGCAGGCAGGAAATTCCGCCCCATGGCTTACGCGCATGCCTCGCATGCGCTGGAAACAATCTCTGGAGCCGCTGACTGTTCCGCTCCAGAGCGCTCCCAACCGCCGTTATGCAGCAGAGCGGATCTTTAAAGCGCACTTCAAGGTACAGCCGCTCGCGGGCACGCGCTTGATCAGCATCTCCTACCTTGATCCGGACCCCGCCCGCGCCGCTCTGGTGGTCAATACCGCGGCGCGCGTGCTCGCCGACCTGAGTTTCAACGAGCGAGTGACCGCCGCGCTTCAGGGCTCTTCATGGCTTTCCGGTCAGCTCAACGAACTGCGCAGCCATGCCGAGCAAACGCAGGCGCGCGCTGCCGCGCTGGAGCAGGGCACCGGCGTGTTCGGCAACGATGCTTCGCGCAATATCGTGCTGGAGCGGCTGGACAGCCTGAATCAGACGCTCACTGCGGCCGAAAGCAACCGCATCCTGAAGGAAAGTATCGACAAAGTAGCCGCGAGCGGCAGCCCGGAGATGATTTCGAGCCTGAGCGGGAATTCGAGCACCGGCCAGGTCGCCTCCATCAACAGCTCGCTTTCGTTGATCCAGGGCCTTCGGCAGCAGGAAGCGCAAGCGAGGGCGCAGCTGGCGGAAGCGAGCGTGCGCTATGGCCCGGCATACCCGCAAATCGCCGAGCTGCAGGCGCAGCTGGCCGGCATTGAGAAGTCAATCGCGGCTGAAACCGCCCGCTTGGGCCAACGCGCGCACACCGATTGGCAGATCGCCGTTCGAGAGGAGGACGCGGCGAGGGCTGCATTTGAAGCGCAAAAGCAAGTCGCAACCAAACAAAATGGATCGATTATTGCTTATCAGCTCGCCCGTGAGGAAGCCGCGAGCAGCCGCGAACTGTACGAAAGCCTGCTCGCCAGGCTCAAGCAGGCCAGCCTTCTCCAGGGTCTGCGCGCGAACAACATATCCGTGGTAAGCAGCGCGGGTGTGCCGCCGCCCAACCATCCCGCAAGCCCTAATGTGCCGCTCCGCTTCGGTGCGGCGGCCGCGCTTGGGCTGCTCTTCGGCTTGGCCGCAGCCGCGGTTGCCGAGCTCCGGGACACGTCCATCCATTCGCTCGCCCAGATCGAAGCAGCGCTCGGAGCGCCCCTGCTCGGGGTGCTTCCGGCTGTGAAGCGGCGGAGGAGAAAATCTGCGCTGGGCGGCTTCGGCCGAAGCGTCAAGACATCCCCCGTCGCGCTGTCGTTAGGGGGTGCGCCCTTTCCCCTTCCTGTCCTGGAACATACTTCTTCCGCTTTCGGGGAGGCAATGCGATCGCTGCGAACCGCCTTGCAAGCCGCTGGCGGAGGTGGGCTGCCGCAGGTCATCCTGGTGACGAGCTGCCTTCCCTGTGAGGGCAAAACCATGGTCGCTGCAAATCTGGCGACGATCCTCGCTCAAGGGGGCTCGCGCGTTTTGCTGGTCGACGCCGACCTGCGCCGTCCCGCGCTGCACCTTTACGGCGAGCAGGGTCGCGTGGAAGGCCTGGCAAATGCCCTGTCCGGACCGGAGGACGTCGCATGGACGCAGCCTGTTCCGCTGCTTCCCAAGCTCCGCATGCTTTCGGGGAGTGAAATTTCACCTTGGCCTTCGGAGCTGCTCGATTCACCGCGGCTCGCTGAGCTTTTGCGGCGCTGGACAATGGAGCACGATGTCGTCGTCCTCGACTCGCCTCCTGTTCTGCCCGTCACGGACGCCCTGCTGCTTGCGCGGCACAGCGATGTCACGCTGCTGGTCGCGCGCCACCAGCAGACTACCCGACGAGCGCTCGAGCGGGGCTTGCAAGTGTTGCAGCAAGGGCCTTCTCCCCGGCCTCCTATCGCGGTCGTATTGAACGATGTTGCCCCGAACTCGCGCGAATTTCAGCAGTACTTCGGCTACCACGGAGGCCGGTATGCGAACCAGAACGCTTAGTGCGGCGCTCGTCCTTTTCTCAGCCGCGAGCGCTTTTTCACAGACCGCCCCGGAAAGCCTGCTGATCGGCCCGGGTGACATGCTTTCCGTGCATATATTTCGGGAAAGCGACCTGGACTCGAAGCTCCGCGTGAAGGACGCGGGCACCATCACGCTGCCGTTGATCGGCTCAGTCGCGGTTGCCGGCATGCCGCCGTCGGAGGCGGCGGCTGCTATCGCGGAACGCTATCGCGGCGGTCACTTCCTGAACCAACCGCAGGTGTCCGTACTGATCGAGGAGTCGACGACCGAACAAGCGTCGGTGCTGGGCGAAGTGGCCCGTCCCGGAGCCGTTTCCCTAAGCACCCCGCGCACGCTGCTGGAGGTGCTGGCTGCGGCGGGCGGGTTGACCAAAGCAGCGGACCGCCATGTCACCATCCAACATCGCGGCGCGCCGGATGCTACTGTTCTCGTGCCTAACGACCCAACCGCACAGGCGGACACTGTTCTGGTCGCGCCCGGAGATACCGTGCTCGTACCGCGCGCGGGCATTGTGTATGTCCTCGGAGATGTAGCCCGCCCGGGCGGCTTTCTGATGCAGGACGACTCCAAGCTCTCCCTGCTGCAAGCGCTCACCCTCGCCGCCGGAGCTACAAAAACTGCGGCTGAAAATGACGCGCGCATTCTCCGCAAGAGAAACGGCGTGGTGACCGAGCTGCCCTTGCGCCTCAAGGAGATCGAACAGGGCAAGCTCCCCGACATCGCCCTCAAGAACGACGACATCGTCTACGTCCCGTTCTCGCTGACCAAAAACTTCGCGCTGGGGGCTTCCTCCATTGCTTCTTCCGCGACCTCGGCGATTATTTACGCGGTCCCCTGAGCGATGAAACTACTCGCCCGCATTCGCCTTTCCGAGCTCGCGGTAATCGTCGCCCTGATGTTTTTCGGCGTGGCCGGCGCCATTCCCGGCATCGCTCCGAACCAGGCAAACGAGATGACTGGCGCGGCGGCGACCGGTTTCCAAACCGTCGCTGGCATCGGCTCGCAGGCGATTGTCGATGGCATGATCGTGCTGCTGATGGTCCGCAACTGGCGCCTGTTCACGCAGTCGACGGCAAAACTGCGCTGGCCAATTCTGCTCGCCGTTTGGACTGTCGTTTCTGTGCTTTGGTCGCAAGATGCCGCGCTGACCGGCCGCCGCGCCGTTCCGTTCGCCCTTGCCGCCGGTTTTGGCATCCTGCTCGCGCTTGTGTACACGCCGCGCCGGTTTCTTTTTCTGTTACAGGTGAGCTTTGCCGCGTTGGCTTGCTGGTCGGCCCTGCTCGCGCTCGGTGTCCCGTCCATCGGACTTGACGCCTCGACAGGCCACGGCGGGGACTGGCAAGGCGTTTTCACGCAAAAAAACGCGTGCGGCCGCGCCATGGTCTTCGCTCTCGCCGCCGTGCTGGCCCGAGGACGGCTTTCGCCCGCCCGCGCGCTGCTTTTGGTGCTGTTCACGGCTGAGTTAGTGCTGAGCGGTTCGCGAGGCGCTTGGGTGCTGGCCGCGGCGGTGGTGGTTGCGCTGCTTGTCTTCCGTGCAAGCTGCTTTTTCGACCGCAGGACCCGCACAGTCTTATTTGCCGGGGCAGCTATCGCTTTCACTTGCCTCGCGACGTTCGGCGCAGCCGATTTTGCCAACCTGGCACCGCTGCTGGGGCGCGATGCTACCCTGACCGGCCGCACGGCAATCTGGCACGAAGTTTGGCTTTCGATCCTGCACCGCCCGCTGCTGGGCTATGGCTTTTCCGCTTTTT
>CAXTVG010000072.1:0-8505 GCA_964247505.1 uncultured Acidobacteriaceae bacterium | reverse complement strand
GTCTCATCGCTGTCGAGCTCTCGACTTGCATGCAGAAGAGGCTGTGGTGTTTTAAGTCGCATGAAGCGCTTATAGTCGCGATGCCACCTCTCCTTTCGATCAGAACGTGAGTACAACTTTTCCGCGGCTGCTTCTTGTTTCTACAGCGGTGTGCGCTGCAACGATCTGATCAAGAGCAAACACTCTGCCAACATTCGGCTGGAGAGAACCCGACTGCACATACTGAGCAATCGCTTCGAGTTCACGCCGTTTCGGGTCGGCACTGAAGGTCCGCACGCGCTTTCGACCGAAGACAGTCGATAAGCCGATGGTGAAGAGGGCCGCCAGTGAACCGAAGTTCACAGTAACCATGCGACCACCAACCGCCAGGCGCCGGCGGAACCTGCCGAGCGAGGTCCCGGCCGCATCGAAGATCACGTCGAAGGCCGGCAGATCCTCCGGGCGAACCGATGTGTAATCGAACACTGTGTCTGCACCGAGCCCAGAGACAAACTCAGCATCGCGTGATGAAGCGAGTGCTGTGACCTGCGCGCCCATAGCATGTGCCAACTGTACGGCCGCAGCACCCACGCCGCCTGCCGCTCCCCGGATGAGGATTCGCTCACCCCTTTTCAGGCGGACCTTTTCGGAAAGAGCGATCAGGGCCGTAGTTCCGACAACAGCAAGAGCCGCTGCTTGTACGTCGTCTAACGTTGCTGGGCATCGTGCTAAACGCTCTGCTGGGACACTCACATACTCCGCCGCGGCCCCCGTCTTGTGCCGCCCAGTGACGGGCACCGTGCCCCAGACACGATCTCCCACCGCGAAGTCGGTGACCTGTGAACCGGTGGCACTTACACGACCTGCGAAGTCCAGGCCTGTACCCAGGGGCAGCCTGAAGCCGGGCAGGAAGCGAAGTTTTCCAGAACGCACCACTGTGTCGTAGGGATTAACGCTGCAAGCGTGGACCTCCACGAGGACAGCGCCCGTTTCAGGCTCAGGCCGGGTAACTTCGTGAATACGCAGGACCTCTGGCGGTCCGTACGTCTCAAATTGAGCGGCCCTCATGCGTCTTTCCATTGCGTGATTCTCCTAAAACTCCCCGCGTTTTGCCGCGCTCTAGCTCATAAGGAAAGAACCTCAAGAACTACAACGCAACCCACTCTTCCAGTATGGCACTTGGTGCCACATGGGTGCTCCATATTGATCATCGTCTTCGACTTGAGAGCTTCTTAAGCGAGTGATGCGGCCGCTCTGGTGCAGCCGGACGCCAGTCGGAGCCAGCAGTCCACTTTTTGCTTGGAGCAATTACGTATCCGGCTTGTGAGAAGCCTGCTCAACATTTGTAACACTGCTGGCCTTCTTATGGGTGAAGGCAGGTCGCGAATGCAGATCGGGCGAGACGCAGTCGGAACCGGTAGACCAAACAGGGGATGGCACGTTGGCCTTTCACACGGTTTGTGCGGAAAGACATCGGCTTAGGGCTTGCAGGTGTCAGGCACAAGGACTAGTTCCAAGTTCTAGTGGTGTAGGAGCAGGAAACCAGTGAGTGCATGCACGACCGCACCAACAGTAGCTCCCAGGAGCATGCCACGGAACTTCCGCTGCCCTGCGATTACGGCATCGGTGACCTGAATGAACGCGGCTGTAAGTAGCACGACGGACACAACTGTGCCGGCGGACAGAAACGGCAGCAATCCGCTGAGAAGGCCAAACGGAAGGGAACGCGCGGCATACATGGAGACATAGAATTTCGTCGTAGCAGAAGGTGCCTGCTTCTCCTGAACCAACATGGAAGGCTCTCTCATTGCGAGAAGCGCGGCGATAGCTGAAGCCAAGGAAACGATCAGGTTTGCGTAGAGGACGATTCTCATGAGTAGCATGTAGTCAAGCCTCGTAAGCCATTACGTTGGGTGTTCACCGGGCAGCGGAGGCGGAGAGGCGGTATTGCGCGAAGATTGCGCCTGCCGCAATGCCAGCAATGTGCGCCTCTTGGATCGAGAGTGCTTAACGCGAGGACACCGCTGCCGTTGCGCACCCTCACCGAAGATCACAAGCCGATTGTATGGCACTGAGTGCCGCTCAGCAAAAGGAAAGACGGTTCCGGCTTCTGGACGCTGGCGTGCAACACGTACTTCACGACGGGTTCGCGGCAACAACCGTGGATGCGATCGCGGCAAACGCAGGCGTCGGACGCCGCACCTTTTTCCGTTACTTCCAGGCAAAGCAGTCAACTTGTTTGCCATGACACCATGGCGTAAGCCTTTCCAGGCTCGCGATGAGTGCACGCTGTCTAAGATTGTTTGTACATCTCACAACTCAGGCGAACTTCCTCCCGTAGCCAACTGTGCGCCAGGTCGTTCTCAAGACGTGGGTGCCAGATCATTACATAGTCAAAAAAACCCAGCAGCTTGGGCGGCTTTAAGAAGGCAAGCCGACGATCTCGGGGCTTTGCGCAAGCGAAGCGCTTCGGGATGGTCGCAATCAGAGATGTTCCCACGACGCTGGTCATCGCTACTGAGAAATGCGAGACCCGTACCGGACATTGCCGCTTATGACCTTCTGCGGCCAAACGCAGGTCTGGAATCGTCTGAGACCCTCCAAAGACAGAGACTCCCACATGGAGCCCTTCCAGATAACGCGCCAGGGTGAAACCGGTTCCAGAGTGAGTTCCTTTTGCAACGACGCAGATGAACTCTTCCTTGAAGAGCACTTCGCGTGTGAGGTGACCCGGGATGCGCCCGTCATCCGCATGCAGAATCAGATCAACGCGCGCCCGCTCCATTGCTTCAAACGAGCTATCATTCAAGGGCGTCATGTCGACCGAGAGATTACGTCCCGCCTTCAAAGTCCTTTGCGCGAGCGGAACACCGATGACATGCGCGGCATAATCAGTTCCGACTACATGGAACCTTGCCGATTCCTCAGCCGGTTCGAACGCACCACCTGCGAGCAGGCGATCAAGCCGCGGCAGTGCGACCTCAAGTTCGGCTAGCAGTTGCCCACCTTTGGGTGTGAGTTCATAGCTGCCGGAAACACGGACGAGCAGATCGTCGTGGAACATGTCGCGCAACCGTTGCAGAGCACGGGTCACAGCCGGCTGACTCAGGAAGAGACGTTCTGCCGCCCGGGATACGCTTCGCTCCTCAGCCAGCGCGGTGAAGACTACAAGGAGGTTCAGGTCAGCTTGACGCAACTGCGTTACACGCATACTCGGTATCACCTCAATGCATGGAGCGTTAGGCAGAGTTGCCCCGTCTAATCTTCCGAAGTGGATCATACTACTCACACTTGTGGAGGGACTTCATGGGGAAGACAGCGATCGTAACAGGCGCTTCCGGGGGCATAGGAAGGGCGATTGCAACGCGACTCGCAACAGATGGCTTTTCGGTTGTGCTGCAATACCAGGGCAATGCGGCGCCGATTGAGAAGCTTACTCAGCAGATCAAAGATGCGGCTGGGCAGGCACTCGGCGTGGCGGGAGACATTACGAAGCCGGAGGATGTCGCGAAGCTGTTCGACAGCGCCATCTCTGCATACGATCAAGTAGACGTTGTGGTGCATTGCGCTGGCATCATGCCGCTCTCGCCCATCGTCAAGAACGATGTTGCAGAGTTTGACAAAGTGATTGCCACGAACCTCCGTGGAACCTTCCTGCTCCTGGCGCAGGCTGCCAAGCACATTGTGGACGGGGGAAGAATCATGGCGATGTCCAGCAGCGTTATCGCCAAGTCGACGCCAACTTATGGGGCTTATATCGCCTCCAAAGCCGGCGTGGAGGGCCTTGTTAAAGTTCTTGCGCAGGAACTTCGGGGGCGCAAGATCAGCGTCAACGCGGTCGCACCAGGACCCGTCGCAACCCCGCTCTTTTTAAACGACAAGACGCCCGAACAGATCGATCAGCTCAGCAAGATTTCTCCGTTCGAACGCTTGGGAGAACCGGAAGACGTCGCGCAACTCGTGTCGTTTCTCGCTGGCCCGGATGGCGGCTGGATCAACGGACAGGTTGTGCGCGCCAACGGCGGTTTCGCTTAGACATAGAGGAGGTTGTATGCAGGAAGTCATCTTGATTACCGGAGCATCCAGCGGTTTTGGTGCTCTGACGGCTCGCGCCCTGGCGCAAGCTGGGCACATTGTGTATGCCAGCATGCTGGACGTTAAGGGAAAAAGCTCGAAAGAGGCGCAAGACACCGAAACATTCGCCAAAGAGCACGGCGTGGCGCTTCGCACTGTGGAACTCGACGTCACCTCCCAGCCGTCGGCAGATGCAGCCATAACTAGCATCGTGAAGGAGGAGGGCCGTCTGTCCGTGATTATTCACAATGCAGGGCACATGGTCTTTGGGCCGGCTGAGGCCTTCACCCCAGAGCAGTACGCAGAAGTGTACGACATCAACGTGCTTGGAACACAGCGCGTGAACCGCGCAGCGCTGCCCTATTTGCGGGAGCAGAGAAAAGGGCTCCTGGTTTGGATCAGCAGCACCAGCACCCGCGGAGGCCCATCGCCTTACCTGGCCCCGTACTTCGCGGCAAAAGCTGCTATGGACTCCCTGGCAGTCACTTACGCGGGAGAACTAAGCCGTTGGGGCATTGAAACTACAATCATTGTGCCGGGAGCGTTTACGAGTGGCACGAATCATTTTGCCAACGCCGGCAAACCTGAGGATGAGGCGCGAGTCTCAGCATACGAGCAAGGTCCGTACAAGGATTTCGGCAGGATCGTCTCGGATGCGCAGAAGTCGGTGATCCCAGCGAGCGCAGATGTCAGTGAGGTCGCGCAAGCCATAACACGAACTGTTGCTATGCCCTTCGGCACGCGACCCTTCCGCGTGTACGTCGACCCTGCGCAAGACGGTGCGGAAGTCGTCGGCACCGTAGCCGACCGCATCCGAAGTGAATTTCTGCACCGGATCGGCCTTGCAGACTTACTATCGCCCGCTACGGCCTGATCGAAGACTCAGGCATTGTCCACAACCATAAACTTAATCACGAAGCAGGAGAGGAAAACGATGCCATTTGCTAACTACAAACTCCCACAAGGTTCACTCACACCCGAACAGAAAGAGACGATCGTACACAAAACAACCGACATATTGGCGACGATTTACGGGGACAAAGCCCGGCCGCACACCATGGTTCTCGTGGAGGAAGTCGTCGATGGTGGCTGGGGCTTCGCCGATGAAGTACTCACCCTTGAAAAGATGAAAGCACAGGAGTGAGGCAAGCTAGGTTCAAGCCGTCCGCGGCTGATGCGAACTAATGCGGGGACGATCTAAGTTCAGCTTGCCGGAATCACCTGTGAAGCGAGCCGGTCGTCCTCTCAAATTCATGGAAAAAAAGCCGTGGATATGCACACATTCAGTCTAGTGCCTGTTAACACTAACGCCATCATAACTTCTCTATGATTTCGGGGTGGAGATCGGCGAAGAGCAGTACGCCCGTATGCAGGACAGCCTGCCGGTGCAGCGCGGCAACGTGAACCTGTCGAACCTGCAAGTTTTGAACGCCATGCTGTACGTGCTTGAGCACGGCTGCAAGTGGCGCGGGTTGCCGAAGCGGTTCGGCAACTGGCACACCATCTACACGCGCACGAACCAGTGGTCGAAAAGCGGCGTTCTGGACCGCATCTTCGAGCGCCTGCAGCTGAAGCAGATCGTGCGCATTCGCATCGAAGCCTTTTCGCTCGAGTCGGCCTCGATCAAGGTGCACCCGGACGGCACCGGCGCGTTAAAAAAAACGGACCGCAGTCCATCGGCAAGTCGCGTGGAGGCTGGAACACCAAGGTTCATCTGGCTGCCGCGGATGCTCGAACGGCCGTAGCCCTTTCGCTTTCCCCCGGCGAGGCCCACGACGCGCCGGAAGGCCGCGACCTGCTGAACGCTCTGGGGCCGATGCCGGGCAGCATTCCTCTCATCATGGACCGCGCCTGCGAAGACAACCAGACTCGGCAGCTGGCGCTCGACCTGGGCATGGTCCCCGTTGTGCTGCCCAAGCGGAACCGGCTCGAACCCTCGCAGTACGACCGCGCACTGCACCGCAAGCGCAACGAGGTCGAGCGGCTTTTCCGGCGACTGAAGAGCTGCCGCCGCAGCTTCTCCCGCTTCGACAAGCTCGACGTCACCTTTCTTGGGTTCCTGTTCTTCGCTTTCATCGTCGAAGCTCTTCCGTTGTGTTAGCACGCTCTAACTCCTCTGATTGCTTTTCTCCTTCCCCTCCCCCCTCAAGGGGCTCAAAGAATGAGTCAGTGAGTCGATCTATATCGGAGCGAGACCACTCCCAACCCCGCCTACCCCCCTAAAACAGACCCCGTGGACTTGCGAGCATTTTCAATCTGGACACCGGGCGCGGCTGCTACGACGGCTGATCTTCGCCTACGCGGCGGGGGACGAGAGGAGCGTGTACGAAGACCCGCCTTACCCCGACACACCGCTCACACAGATCAAGGCCGAGGCGGTGCGGATGAGCGCCGCGGTGGGTGCCCGCGCCTATCGCTCCCAAGAACCAATGGCGGGCGAGCCCGGCTTCACCCACCGCCTCAGCCTGCTGCTGAAACGTATCGCGGTTATCTCAGCCAGCGCCACCGGTGAATCCGAGGTGAGCGAAGCATCCTACGAGGCAGCCGAATCGTTCATGCGCTGGCAGATGGCAATCCGTAGTCACTTCAAGCCGGGCAACGAAGCGAACGCCGGTGCCGAGGTCGAAACGCGCTCAGAAGCGGACCTCGGCGAGGTCGGGCTCGACACTTACGTCGCGCACCCGGGCACCCGCGCAGTCCTGCTTGCCTATGCCTTTAACGAAGAGCCCGTGCGTCTGCACAATTCACAGTCGTCGCCGAGTTCCCAGCCGAGGTCGCAGCAGCGATTAAAGCGCCAACGTTGAAAAAGTAGCTTGAAACGCGCCTTTTGAGATCGCGGTTTTGGACCATCTTTTTGGCTTGAATCTCGATTGGCGCCATTGGCTCGATCCCATGGTGCTGGCCAAACACCTGACCTTTCCCGCGTACTGGGCTACGCCCGCCACGCATCCCGACGAGTGGGCGGCTTTCGGCCAATACGCCTGCGCGGACGTGGCTTCGATGCGCGACGCGCTCGCTGTCATGGAACCCTACGCCCCGCTGCCCTCGCGCGAGTGCCTGCTCTGGCGCATCGACTACGCCATCAACGACCGGGGCCTGCCGGTAGACCACGCCTATGTTGAACGGGCGTCGGCGATGATGGACGCGAGCGACGCCGAGACACTCATTACCCTTGGCCGGGTCACAGGGTGCAACAATCCCAACTCGGTCGCGCAGCTCAAGGCCTGGCTTGCGGCCCAGGGTTGCCCGATGTCGTCGGTCGCAGCCGGTGCCGTTGTCGAGGCCCTCGACGGCGAGCTGCCGGACGATGTGCGCCGAGTCCTGCTCGCGCGCCAGCAGCTCGCGGCGCGGGGCCAAAAAAGCTCGCCGCGATCCAGGCGCAGACCAGTGTCGACGGCCTTCTCCGGAACCAGTTCGTTTTTTGCGGCGCTCGCACAGGCCGTTGGACCAGCCGGGGTGTTCAGGTCTAAAATCTGCCGCGCGGGTCGCCGTTAGCGGGGGTACACTGCGAGGCGATCACCGACGCCATCCGCGCGGGCGCAGCCCTTCCGGTCGCAATCGATGTCGTCGACGCGGTCACCAGCGCCATCCGCTCCTCGTTTCGCGCCCGGCCCGGCCACCGATTCTTGATCTGCGACTGTAGCTCGATCGAGAACCGGGTGCTGGCTTGGGTCGCCGCCTGCGAGTCGATGCAGCGGGTATTTCGCGAGAATTCACCGCGCCCTCGCGGTCCTTCTCTCGTCCTGGCGCTCGGAATGCTTGTACTCCGGCGGGGAGGACTGGGTTTTCGCATCGCCCGAGAACGGCGGGCGAACCCCCTACTGGTTCGACTCGGCGCTGGTGCGGCAGCTTCGCCCCGCCGCGCGCCGCGCCGGGATCACGAAGCGTATCGGCTGGCACACCTTCCGGCGGTCGCTCGCGACCCTGCTGCAAGCCAAGCAGGTGAACGTGAAGGTGACTCAAGAGCTGCTCCGCCACGCCAACAGCCGGGTGACCCTGGACCTGTACGCGCAAGGCGACACGGATGCCAAGCGCATGGCCCTGGAGCACAGCCTGGCGCTGGTGTCCTGAGCCGGACACGGCACGAAGAAGAGCCCTCCCAAGCGGAGAGCTTTCTCGTTAGAATCCTCACTGTGTCCCTGTTTTCTACCGATTTGCTGTAAGCCGTTGTTTCTGTTGGTGGACCTGATCGGGATCGAACCGATGACCTCTTCCATGCCATGGAAGCGCGCTCCCAGCTGCGCCACAGGCCCACTCGTGCGGGAAGGACAGGTTTTATTCTGCCTTGGGCGTGGAGGGTTCGTCAACCGGGTTCAGCCGTTTCGCTCGGCAATGTAGGCTTCGATCGCCGCGTCGAGCTTGCCCTGAGCATTTAAGATGAAGTCGATGGCGTCGCGGCCGGCGCCGCGGCCGCGACGCTCCTGCATGTCCAGCAATATGTCGGGCTGATCG
>CAXTVG010000071.1:0-8520 GCA_964247505.1 uncultured Acidobacteriaceae bacterium | reverse complement strand
ACATTGATGGCCAAGCCTTCTACCGCCCCGAACCCATCCAGCATCGCTTCCGCCAGCGTGGGATGAGCATGGATGGTAAACATCAGCTCCTCGAGGGTCGCCTCAAGCTCCATCGCGACCACCGCCTCGGCTACCAGCTCCGTAGCCGAGGCGCCGATGATATGCACCCCCAGCACTTCGCCGTACTTCGCATCCGTAACCACCTTTACAAACCCGTCATGCTGGTTCACGATAGAAGCCTTTGAGTTTGCCGAGAACGGGAACTTACCCACCTTCACATCGTGCCCGGCGTCGCGCGCCTGCTTCTCACTTAGTCCCACGGACCCAATCTGCGGCTCGGTATAGGTGCAGGCCGGGATGCGATTGCGCCGTACCGGCCGCGCGTACTTGCCCGCGAGCTTCGACGCGACGACGATCCCGCACATCGCGCCGACATGCGCCAGCTGCGGCAGCCCCGCGACAATGTCGCCGATCGCGTATACGCCCTCCACGCCCGTGGCCATCCACTCGTCGGTTTTAATGAACCCTTTTTCGAGCTGAATGCCGGGCAGGGTCTCGAGGCCGATCCCATCGGTCCGCGGCGCGCGCCCCACTGCCACCAGCACCTTTTCGGCTTCCTTTACCACCTGCTTGCCATCGGCCGCCGTCCAGGTCACCTTCGCGCCCGCCGCGCTGGGCTCTACCTTCTCTACCTTCGCGCCGGTGTGTACGTCGATGCCGCGCTTGCGGAAGGTCCGCTGCAGCTCCTTGCTTACTTCCTCATCCTCAGCCGGCACTATCCGTGGAAGATACTCCACAATCGTGATCTCCGCCCCGAAGCTGCGGAAGATAGACCCGAACTCCACGCCCACCGCGCCCGAGCCGATGATGATCATCGACTTAGGAACTGCCGGAATGAGCAGGATTTCATTGTTCGTCAAGATATGACTCGTGCCGTCCTTGCCGATCTCCAGGCCAGGCAGCATGCGCGCGTCCGAGCCCGTCGCGATCACGACATTCTTAGCCCGCACCTCAACTTTCTCACCTACCCCGTTCGCGGCCTTATACATCGCGATGGTGTGCACGCCGTCCTTAGCGGGACCGGTCAGCTTAGCCTGCCCGCGCACCACGGTCACCTTGTTCTTCCGCATCAGGAAGTCGAGACCCTTCACGTGTTTCGCGATGATCCCATTCTTGCGGTCCAGCACTTTTTGCCAGTTAAGAGAGGGCTTGCCCAGCCCTTCGATCCCGTACTCCTCCGCATGTTCCACATACTCATAAATTTCCGCGTTGAACAGCATGGCCTTGGTCGGGATGCAGCCCCAGTGCAGGCACGTGCCGCCCAGCTTGTCCTCGCGCTCCAGCAGCGCGACCTTCAACCCGTTCTGCCCGGCGCGAATCGCCGCCGTATACCCCGCCGGCCCACCACCCACAATCGCTACGTCGTACACCGTTTGCTCCGCCAAAACCCGCACCCCGCTCCCTCGAAAATGCAGGCGCGCCCGGCTGTTTCAGGGCAGCGCCAATCCCCATCTATCCTACGCTTTGCCCTTCCCGTCGCACGCAACCTGCGCGATACTAGCCTCAGCCTCGGGAGGCAATTGTATGAGCGCGCTCGCACACCCGGTTCTCGTCTCCGTAGAGGAGTACCTGCGCACCAGCTACGATCCCGACTGCGAATACGTCGACGGGGTCATCGAGGAGAGAAACTTGGGCGAACGGAGCCATTCGATCGTGCAGCGCTTCCTTACAGTGCTGTTTGCAGTTCATAGCAAAGAGTGGGGCGTCGAAGTCTTCCCCGAGTACCGCGTCCAGGCGGCAAAAACCCGCTTCCGCGTCCCCGATGTCACCGTTGTCCGCAGCGATGTCCCCGCGCAAGCCATCCTGCGCACCCCGCCCCTCATCGCCATTGAAATTCTCTCCCCCGAAGACACGATGAATCGGCTCATGAAGAAGGTCATCGACTACGTCCGGTTCGGCGTCGAGCACATTTGGGTGATCGACCCCTATGACTTCCGCGCCTACCTTGCCGACGAGCGCGGCTTCCACGAGCCCGCCGAAGGCTCCGCGACCGCGATCCTCACCGTTCCCGGCACCCCCATCGCCCTGCCGCTCGCGGACTTGTGGCGGGAGCTGGACGCAGGCTGATAGAAAGCCCCCGTCTAACGCCCCGAGAACTCCACCTCGACCTGCGTATCCTTGGGGAAGGTAACCGCGTGGCCCCGGGTAAGAAACCGGAAATACACCGATTTCGCGAACCCGTACATCCCAAACCCCGCCGCCACATTCGGGCTCGATGCCGCCGCCGACACTACCCGCGCCACCAACCCGAAGCCGTTCGATCCCACCACCTGCTGCCCGGCACCGCCGTCGTCGTCGTGGCCCACCGCCGCCAAGGCCGCCAGCAGTAAAGGCGCGGCAAACCGGTTCTTGTCCGGTTGCGCCTGAACGTTTCCTTCGTCGTCCACCTGCAGATTCTGCGCCTGCGCGCCCGTCGCGCCGGTTACCGTGCCAAACATCTTCTGGGCCGTCTCGTCTTGGCGCTGCACTTCACGAAAGCTGAAGTGCAGCGCCCCATTGCGCCCCAGCGAGCGCGAGCGCTTCGCCCGCAGCACCGTTCCTTCGAGCTTCGCGCCCTCCGGCAGCACCAAATCGTGCTTGGCGTCCAGCACCGGCTCGGTCACCACCGCCGTCACCGGCTCGCCCTGCTTTGCCGCGTCCGAGCTGAGCGATGTCACCAAACGCGCGTGCACTGTGGTATCCGGCGGCAGGCTCCCGCGAAGGTCCGCGCCCCCCACCAGCGTGGGGGCTGTTTCGTCGGGCATTTGCACGGTTGCCGGCTGTTGCATGTCCGCGACAAAATCCGTTCCCTGCCAAACGCTCTGCGGGTGGTAGGGCAGCTGGTTGTAGAACAAACGCAGCGCGCGCTCCTTTAGGCCCGGAGCCAGCACCTGGTCGTGCACGGAGGCCCACTTTTCCTGCACCATGCCCGTAAGCTTCGACTTGAGCGAGCTCTTTTTCTTCCCTGTAAAGCGCACGGTCTCGGATTGCCGCACGCCGCCTTCCGCGTCGATCGGCACACTTTCCTCGCCTACCAGCACACTCGTAAACCGCACCACGGGCGTGTGCAGCGGTGTCAGGTCGCCGTTCAACTTTGCTTTTAGACGGTCCTCGCCCTCCAACGGCTCCAGCGACTCCACGGTGCCGTGCGCCGTGGCACCCTTGGGCAATACCAACCGGTCGTACACCCAAACCGGGTCCGTCAAGATCCCTTCCACAGGTGCGCCCACGCGCATTTTTGCCGTGCGCGTGAGCGTAATGTGCAAAGGCACTCCGGCCCCCACCGTAACCGCCTGCTGCGCCACGGCGTGGATCGCCCAAAGGAGCATGCCCGTCCCCACAGTGACGGAGCGCGTCCCGATATGTCGTTTCATCAAAAAGACCCCGGCACCCCGCCCCTCAGCCGGTCGTCGTTCTCGCCTGCTCGCCCGCGGGTTGCTTCCATTTACTACTTTATCAGTTGCCGGTCACGCTTTCGTCATCAGCGAGGGCTTTGTACGGCGGCCGACAGAGATCCGCGCCCCGAGGTGCATAGTTTTTCCGGAGCATCAGGGGGCGCGAGAAGAACCACAGCCGGCCCAGCTACGCGCAGCATGGACCTTTGACGGCCCTATGCCAAGCACCCGGCGGCTTGGTCTACAAACCGCCGCGGGAACCCGTGCGCTTACCGGTTCGGCAGTTACTCATCAATGCGCTAGATATAGAAGCACAACTGCGCCCACTTACACAAACTAAGTCGTGCCCGGCTACAGTTTTCAACCGCGAGGCATCCTCCCGTATTAGCAAACGTCCGCGGCGCTCCGGCAAACCTTCCACTCACCCCAGTTTGGAGCCAAACATGAACAACGACGCCCCCACTCCTTACCCGTCCTCCAGGGATGACGCCATCACACGCTGCCAAGCCTTTTAACTTCTTTGCCGCGGTCCCTGAGGTCATCGGCGCAACCGCCTACGCCACACCCGCCGAAGGCCAGGACACAAATGGCGTCGGCGTGAATACTCGACCTAGAACCCTATAGCATCCGCGTCTGCGTCGTCGTCCCCGTTACTCCCGAGACTATTCTTGCCGACAACCCGGCCGGCTGGCGGTGGACCAATCCCACCAACCCAAACCGTGAGGGCTGGCTTGAAAATGAACCAGTCGCTGAATGCCCTGCCTACTCCCATCTGTCAGCCTAAGGACATTACCTTCCTCTACCTGGCTTCCCCGCTCGGCCGCTATGTCACCGTCACCATCCTTGACGTAGCCCTCGGCGCAAACGCCCGCTACACCGCTTAAGAAGCAAGGTGCCGTCATCGAAACAGCAAATTGTTACCAGCTACACCGAACGGGTGCCTCAGGTCTCGCGTTTGATACATTGGTTTTCTAAGCGCCAGCTCAGGAACCCTTTTCCATCGCCGTGCCTTTTTTGGGGATAATCCACGCCCCCGTCTCCCGACTGGCTGGCGCTCGCGTTCCAAACAATCTCAGGGCTTCTTCGCCTTTTTCCCGCTACCCTTCTTCGCTTCGCCACCCTTCTCCTCGTGGTACTCCTCTAGCAGCTCATGCCCCTTCGCCGCCAGCTTTTCGGCGTCGCCCATGGTTTTCGGCACTGGCTCGCCCCAGGCGTGCGCCGACAGCGCCAAACGCGTCGGCTCGCCATCCCGCTCCATGGGCCCCCGCGGGTTGGCAAAGTGCCGCCGCAAAAACGACCCTTTCCGCACTTTCTTTTCCGGCGTGTCCGCAGGCCCCTGCACGCCGGGCCGCAGGTGCGCTCCTTCTTTTTCCTCGAACATCTTGCGCCCCGCAGCAGTCAGCCCGCCCTCGGGATCCTTGGTCGGCGATTTCTTCTTTGTGGGAGCTTTCTTCGCCCCGGTCTTCTTTTCCGTAGCCATGCCCGCATGGATGCGCGGCCCAACGCCCGCGCCTGCTTGCGCCTGGGGAGACCCCGTATGATTCGATCAACAAAGCGGCGGCTGACAGAATCCTGGACACCGCTGCAAGAAGGGGAGCGGGCACATGTCCAAGGGCCGCATGGAAGCCTTCAGCGACGGGGTGATTGCCGTCATCATCACCATTATGGTGCTCGAAATCAAATCTCCCCATGGGGTAAACCTCGCTGCTCTCAAGCCCCTTGTTCCCGCTTTCCTCAGCTATGTCCTGAGCTTCGTATATGTCGGCATTTACTGGAACAACCACCATCACCTGCTCCACGCGGCCGAGCATGTTACAGGCGCAATCCTATGGGCTAACCTCCACTTACTTTTCTGGCTCTCGCTCATCCCCTTTGCTACCGATTGGATGGGAGAAAACCATTTCGCGCCGCTGCCCGTCGCCCTGTACGGAGCGGTGCTGCTGCTTGCCGCTGTTGCCTACTTTCTCCTCACCAAAACCCTCATCGCCCACCACGGGCCAAGCTCTAAACTCGCGGCCTCCATTGGACGCGACCGCAAAGGCGAAGCCTCGGTAGTCGTCTACGCCGCCGCGATCCCCCTGGCCTTTGCACAGCCGTGGATTGCCTGCGCCTGCTACGCCCTGGTCGCCATCCTGTGGCTGCTTCCCGACCCGCGCATCGAGCGAACGCTGGATCGAGAGTGAGCGCTCGGAGGCGCATAAAATCAAGCTATGGACGCTCCCTTTCTCCGCATGCGCCGCCTCCGCCAAACCCCGGCCTTGCGCTCGCTTGTCCGCGAAACCCATCTTGACCCCTCGCAGCTCATCCTGCCGCTTTTCCTCTGCGCCGGTGAGGGCGTGCGCCGTGAAATCGGCTCCATGCCCGGCGTGTTCAATCTCTCGCTCGACCAAGCCGAACGCGAGGCCGAAGTTGCGGCAAAGCTGGGCCTCGGCGGCCTCCTGCTCTTTGGTCTGCCCGAAACCAAAGATGAACAAGGCTCCGGTGCCTGGGCCGACGACGGCATCGTCCAGCAAGGTATTCGCCGGCTCAAAGCGGTCTCTAAAAACCTCGTCCTCATCGCCGACGTTTGCCTCTGCGAATACACCACCCACGGCCACTGCGGCGTGCTCCACTCGGTCGACGGCGAAAGCCACGTGCACAACGACCTGTCGCTCGTTCCCCTGGCCCGCGCCGCCGTTTCGCTGGCCCGCGCAGGGGCCGACATTGTCGCGCCCAGCGACATGATGGACGGCCGCGTCGTCGCCATCCGCCGCGCCCTCGACGCCGCGGGCCGTGAAAACACACCTATCCTGAGCTACGCCGCCAAGTTCGCCTCCGCCTTCTACGGCCCTTTCCGCGAAGCCGCCCAATCCGCCCCCCAACACGGCGACCGCCGCGGCTACCAGATGGACTCCGCCAACCTGCGCGAGGCTATGCGCGAGATAGAAGCCGACCTCCTCGAAGGCGCGGACATGATCCTGATGAAGCCCGCCATGCCATACCAGGACGTCATCCGCGCCGCCCGCGACCGCTTCGACGTTCCGCTCGGCGCTTACCAGGTTTCCGGCGAGTACGCCATGCTCCAGGCCGCCTTTGAGCGCGGCTGGCTTGAGCCCGACCGGGCTATTCTCGAATCGCTCCTCGGCCTCCGCCGCGCCGGTGCCGGGTTTATTGTCACCTACTTCGCCCAGCACGCCGCCAGGTTACTCACATAACTTCCTTCCAACCTGCCGGGCCAAACCGCATCTACCCTTAGAAAGAGGCCTGCGAGGGAGATACAGCATGAGTGAGCACAAGAGCAAACACCTGGTCAGCGGAGCCCTGGCGGGCATGGCCGGAGGCCTCACCGCTGCCTGGCTTATGAACCAGTTCACCACCGGCCCCGGCAAGAAACTCACGGAACTCGTCCAAAGCGATGAGGAAAAGCAGCAGCCCTCAAGCGACGGAGAAGACGCCACCATGAAAACCGCCGACGCCCTGGTCAACACAGCAACCGGCGGCCGCCACCTCTCGTATGAAGGCAAGTCCAAGGGCGGCCCGGTTGTCCACTACAGCTTCGGCGCGCTGATGGGCGGCCTCTACGGCGGCTTGTCCGAGTACGCTCCCTTCGTCCGCACCGGCTTCGGCACCCTGTTCGGCGCGGCCCTGTTCGTCGGCGCGGACCTCATCGGCGTGCCCGCATTCCACCTGTCGCCGCCCGCGACTGAGCAGCCCCCGTCCTCGCTCGCCACGCCGTTTGCCTCGCACCTGGTCTACGGCGCAGCCACAGAGCTGGTCCGCCGGGGCGTCCGCAGCGTCCTTTAGCGCGGGGCCAGCGCGCCCGGCGGGGGCGTGGGCTACCATGGCTGCGAAGCCATGACCCCCGTCCCGCGCCTCCTCTGCCTCTTCGTCCTCGCCCTCGCGTCCCTCGCCCGCGCCCAGCAGCCCGCCCAAATCACTGTCGACGTCGATGCCTCGGGCGCAGCCTGGCAGCCCACCTCCAACTGGTTCGGCGCGGACGAACCCAACTACCTCACCACTCCCGCCGGCCGCGCGCTGCTCGGCGAATTAGCCCGACTTAGCCCCGGCAACCCGGTCTATTTCCGCGCCCACAATCTCCTCACTACCGGCGACGGCACGCCCGCGCTCAAGTGGGGCTCTACGAACGCATATACCGAGGACGCCAACGGCCGCCCCGTCTACAACTGGGCCATTACCGACCGGCTCTTTGACGCCATGGTCCACTCCGGCGTCACGCCGTTCGTCGAGATCGGCTTTACCCCTCAAGCGCTCTCACCGCACCCCAACCCCTACCGGCACTCGTTTCCCAAGGGCGACATCTTTACCGGCTGGTCCTATCCGCCTGACAACGACGCGAAGTGGTCCGCCCTCATTACCGCCTGGGTCCAGCACCTCCACACCCGCTACGGCTCGCAGGTCGAAGCGTGGCGCTGGGAGGTGTGGAACGAGCCCGACATCCCCTACTTCCACGGCACACCGGAGCAGTACTTCCATCTCTACGACATCACCACCGCCGCCGTACGCCGGGCGCTGCCCCACGCGCTCGTAGGCGGCCCCGCCAGCACCGGCCCCTACGGCAACAACACCTTTCTGCAGGACTTCCTCGCCCACTGTTCCACGAAGAAAATCCCGCTCGACTTCATCTCCTTTCACCCGAAAGGCTCGCCCAAGCTGGTCGACAACGCGACCGGCCAACCCGTCCCAACGCCCAAATCGCCCGCGGGCTCCACCGACCAACCCGCGCCGCGCAACACCCACGTCCAGATGGGCCTTGCGAACCAGCTCGATGCCATCCGCAACGGGTTTGCGATCGTCGCCGCCTCGCCTGAGTTCCACGCGCTGCCCATCATCCTGTCCGAGTCCGACCCCGAAGGCTGCGCTGCCTGCACCGGCCCCGCCAACGCGTACCGCAATGGCGAAGCCTACGCCGCCAGCGTCCTTGAAGCTACAGCCCGGTCTCAGGAGTTAGCCCGCCAGTATCAAGTCCACTTACTCGGCGCGGTCAACTGGGCTTTTATCTTCCCCGGCCAGCCCCCGTTCGCAGGCTTTCGCGAGCTGGCTACCGCCCTGCCCGGCCCCACGCACCCCTTAGTCGATAAGCCCGTAC
>CAXTVG010000070.1:0-8528 GCA_964247505.1 uncultured Acidobacteriaceae bacterium | reverse complement strand
GACAGCAGGTCGGTCACACAGGGCGGAATCGCGACCGTCTGGTGCACATTGATGCGCGAAACCAGGTTGCGCTCGTCATAGAAAGAAATCCGGTGCGCCCCGTCGATGCGCTGCGTCGAGTCGACCTGCCGGCGGCCTTCCATGATCTGGCGGCTGAAACTCTCCGAGCAGCCCGTGGCGCGGTTGAACGAGGACTGGAACCGGTCGCTGACGCGGAACAGCAAATTGATCGCGCCCTGCGAATCACCGGTCACAGTGATGCGCTCGAGCGGGCCGTCGCTCTGGAGGTGTACCGTCGCCGTCCCAGCCGGGAACACGCGCCAGTCCACGGCATAGGTGAGGGTTTGCCGCTGGGGAAAGCTCCAGCCCGGCACGGGCGGTGGAAATCCGGGCGCGGGCGTCTGCGCCACCGCAGCGGGCAGGGCAAGCAGCAGCGCTCCGGCGCTACGCAGAGATCGCTTCGGGAACTGGGTTGCTGCGCGGTGCGGCTTCGGCATTCCTCTCCGGTTCATTTCCAAAGTGTTTACCGCTTGTGCACCAACGCGATACGCAGGGCAAGAGCCAGATAAAGAGCCGCCGCGCCTATGCTGGCATTGTACTCGCGGTGTTTCCGGTAAAGCGCCGGGGCGAAGCCGCCGCTTCCCGGTCGCGAGCGCGCAGGCCCCTTCCAGGGCAGCAAGCGCGGCACCCTGCCCGCGTATGCTGCAAAGCCCGGAAAATGCACCCGAAGATACTGCTCCTCTCCGCGAATCACAGGGATGTAAATGACGGCAAACAGCGCCGCTAGCAGGGCCGCAATCAGCGGGGAGCGTGCCCCAGCTGCAAAGCCGAACGCGATCAGCATGGACCCGAGATACAGCGGGTTCCGTGTCCAGGCGTAGGGTCCGGTCACCGTGAGCTCCGCGTTTTTTTTAACGTAGCCGGAAGCGTAGCCGCGCAAAAGCAGGCCGGGCACAACCAGCACGAGACTCCAGGCGAGCGAGCGCGGGCTGGGCCGGGCCAGCGCAAGAAACACTGCGGTAAAGGCGAACCCAAGCGGGACGCGAATCCGTTTCGCAATGCGCTGCCAGCTCATGCCCGGGCGCTCTTCCGTGCGGGCAGCAGCACCAGCGCGGCTTCCGCGACCTCTTGCGATGAGATCCGCAGCAATCCCGCTTCCGGTTCGGCCCGGCGGGCGTGGTCGCGGCGGCTCGCAGGGTCGCGCAGGATGCGAAACTCGCCGTGAAACGGCCCATTGCGGGCCGGGTCAGTAGGTCCGAAAATACCCACAGTGGGCACGCCAAGCGCGGCCGCCAGGTGCAAGGGGCCGGTGTCACCACCGATGGCGAGCGCGACGCGCCGGGTAAGCTCAATGAGTTGCCCGACAGTGGGCGAAAGCAGCAGCGGCTCTACGCCAAGCGCGCGCATGTGCCGCGCCAGCGCCGCCCCCAGCGGGAGTTCACCCGGCGCAACGTTAATAGCAAGGCGCGCTCCCGTTTCGCGGGCAATCGCCGCGCCGGCTTCCGCATATCGCTCCACGGGCCAACGCTTCGCGCCCCAGCCCGCGCCGGGATGCAGCAGCACCGTGGGCGCGCCGCGAGCGGGTACCCCGGCCTCCTCGCACCACTGCACCGCGACCGGGTCGTGCGGCAGCATGGGCAGCGTAAGGGGCAGCGGCTCGCCCCCAAGCGCCTCGGCGACCTCCCCAGCCTGCTCGATCACATGGACCCCGCGCGTGGCAATGCGTTCGCGGAAAAGCCAGCGGGCAGCGGGCTCGCGGGGCTCGGCTTCGCCCAGCAGTCGCTCGGGCCGGGCCCAGCGGGCGATCACCGCGGAACGCACCGCGCCCTGCAGGTCCAGCGCCCAGTCGTACCCCTCCCGTCGGAGCTCCGCGCGGGTTTTAAGCATCGAGCCGAGCGTCCCTGGGTGCAGCGGATACCGCGCCCATTGCTTCGCGGGCACCAGGTGAAGCCGGTCGACTAAAGGCTGCCCCGCCGTACGTGCATGGCCCCCTGAGCCGGCGCGAAACAGCGCGGCCCACTGCGGCTCCGCGGCCCAGCCCAGGTGCCACTCAGGATGCGCCCGGCGCAACGCCGAAACCGCCGGAAGCGCATGGAGAATATCGCCCATGGCCCCAAGGCGGACGATAAGAACGCTGTTCTGCTTCGGGTGTAGCAAGCGCCTATTCTCGCACAGGCGGCCAGCACCGGCTGAGGAGCGCAAGCAGGTCGGCCAAGCACCGGTCCGCGTCGAGCAACTCCGCGCGCAGCCCCACCGCATGCAGCGGTGCCGCCCGCGCGAGCGCTTCCCGGGCGGCGGGGCACAGGCGGACCAGATCCTTTTCCGTCGTGAGCAGCGCCGCCGCGCCCTGTGCCGCGCCGGCAATCGCGTCGAGTTCGCCGGGCTGGAACGCATGGTGATCCCGAAAGGCGAAGCAGCGGCGAAGATCGATCCCGTGCGCGCGCAGAGACGCAAAAAACTCATCCCCATGGGCGAGTGCGCAGAAGGCCACGGCAGAGCCCTGAACCGGCGGCACCACGATCTCCCGGCGTACGCGCCAGACCGGTTTCTCCACGCCTGCGCGCCGGAGCGCGTCTTCGGTCTCCCCATCGGTGTGCCGCAGTACCAGGAAATCCGCGCGATGGAGAGCGGCGAGCGGTTCGCGAAGGCGGCCCACCGGCAGCAGCCTGCTTCCCGCGTCCTCCGGGTGCAGCAGCACGATGTCCACCGAGCGGGCGATCTGCCGGTGCTGGAAGCCATCGTCGAGCAGGTGCAGCGCCGTGGGCCGCGCATCCGGCACCGGGCCGTCGATCCCCGCCGAGTCGCGCTCTGCGAGCAGCCCCGCCGCCAAGCGCGACGCCCCCACATACACGGGCACCCCCGTCGCAGACGCGAGCAGCACCGGCTCGTCCCCGTACCGCGCTGCATCGGGATGGGCAGCCGCAACCCGCTCCACAGTGCTCGGCGAGCGCCGTCCGTACCCGCGCGAAAGCACATCGACGAAAACGCCATCGCGCTGGAGTAGCTGGGCCAGCTCGATCACAAACGGGGTTTTCCCCGCGCCGCCTACAGAAAGGCCGCCGACACTAACCACCGGCCTTTGCAGCGCATGCGCCGGCCGCCAACCCCGGTCGAAAACAAGGTTCTTGAGGGCGAGCGCAAGCGCATAGGGAGCTTCAACAGGCTTGAGCATAAGATTCATCCTCGCACCAGCGCGAGCAGGGCCGCGAGGGCGTGGGCAGTGGCACCGGTGTTTCGCTCGCACACAGCCTGGGCGCGGGCACCCAGCGCAGCGGCCTCACCGGGCGCGGCAAGCAGACGCAGTACGGTTGCGCCGAGGGCCGCAGGCACCGCGACCACCACCGCCTCCGCGCCACGCATCGTCGCAACGACGTCCAGAAAATTGGCGTACCCGGGACCGATCACGGTCGGCTTGCCGAGCGCCGCGGATTCGAGCGGATTATGGCCACCCTGATGGAGAAAGCCGCCCCCGACAATCGCCAGGGTGGCAAGCCGGTACAGTACCGCGAGCTCGCCAACCGAATCGAGCAGCAGCACGCTGCCGGGGGCGAAGGGCGCAGGGTTTCGCTGCCAGACAGACAGCCGTGCAAACGGCCGGGGTCCCTGTGCGAGCAGGGACGCGACTTCTTCAAATCGCTCCGGGTGGCGCGGGGCCAGCACGAGAATAGCTTCCGGCGGCAGCGCATCGAGCAGCAGTTCTTCCTCACCTGCAAGCGTGGACCCGCATACAAAAATGGCGGGCCCCCCGGACGGAAGCGCGGCCTCAATCGCGCTGAGCAGTGGCGTAGGCGGCCGGAGCTCCACGTCGTACTTGAGGTTTCCCGCGGCCTCCACGCGCTGGGCTCCGAGGAAGCGCAAGCGCTCCGCATCGGCTGGTGTTTGCGCGTGCACCAGCGCCAGCGTCGCGAGCAATGGCCGCCACAGCGCGCGCAAACGCCGGTAGCGCGGCCACGAGCGCGGCGAAACCCGGGCATTGACGACCGCGACCGGAACCCCGGCCTGTGCACACTCGAACAGCATGCGGGGCCAAAACTCACTTTCGATAAGCACAACGAGCGCGGGCCGTAGAAAGCGGAGCCAAGCGCGGACGGCGAACGCGAAATCGGCCGGAAAATAAAAAACCGATTCTGCGCCGAAGCGGGAACGGGCGATCGCTTGACCGGTGCGCGTGGTTGTGGAGACAACAACCCGAATATGGGGGCGGGCCGCCCGGAGTTTCACGATAAGAGGCGCGGCAGCGAGCACTTCTCCCACTGAAACGGCGTGGACCCAAACCACAGCTTGCCCGGATGTGGATGCCTCGAGTCTCGTGCGGGGAACAAGGCCCAGGCGCTCGCGCCAGCCCTCGCGGTATTTGCCGCCCGGGCGCAACTCGCGGGCCCACCAGGGAGCGGTGAGCGCAAGCACGGAGGTGAGCGCCGCGCTATAAAGCGCGAGAAAAGCGGTTCCGAGGATGCGGCGGCGGCGAGGCACGAGAACTCTCGCCCGATGATAATGGGCTCGGACCCAACATCGATCACCAGGAACCCCCGCATGCACCGGTTTTTCGCCCTTGCCGTTCTTGTTTGCCTGCCTTTTGCCGCCCGCGCCGAGAAAAAGATCGACCCCGCCCTGCCCGCGGCGCAGTCCCCCGCCCATGCGGCCCCAGCCGGCATCACCATCGCCGCCGACCCTTACGACCGCCTGCCCAAGGAAGACGTGTTTCGCGTGGATTACCTGAAGTACAGCTTCATCCCCATCCGCATCGTGATCACCAACAACACCGCCGAGCCGATTTCGCTCGATCAAGCCCGCATCCTCCTAACGCCCCGCGACGACGGCCGGGTCAACGCAGGCGAGCCGGGCGACGTGGAGCGGCGCGTGTACGCGCGCGAGCGGGTGGGCACGACCATCCCGATCGGGCCCTTAAAAATCCACAAGCAAGGCAAAGCCGCCGACAGCAAGGTTGAAGCCGACTTCAGCGAACACGAGTACTCCGCGCTCGCCGTCGAGCCGCACACCACGCGGGCCGGCTTTCTGTTCTACGACGTGCAGGGGTTGGGCCAGCACCCGCTCGCCGGGGCCAAGCTCGTCTTCCGGCAGGTACGCACCAGCGACGGTAAAGAGCTGTTTGCGTTTGAAATCCCGCTCGACGACTATCTGAAAACGCAGCCGAAGTGATTCTTGAGAAAAACGCTCCTGAGCCTCCGCTCCAGCCAACAACACGGGTGTCCCACGTCTCGATGACCGGGGCCCCCGGCGAGCGGTCTTTGCTCGCTGGGGTGGCTAAGACGTGGGTCCTCGTGAGCGCAAGCTCACGACCACACTCGAACTTCACACCTGTAAAGATGCACTGACAAAACACAGCCGCAATAAAAGTTGAGGTAACGCGGTCCTTCGCTGCCGCGAAGGATTACCCACGTCTCAAACGCGAGACGTGGGGCACCCGATTTTTCTCATTCGGAACAGCAGCTCGGCGCTAGACGCCCTTCTTCTGCGGCTCCCAAACGTACTTGTGAATCTGCAAGCTGAGCCGCGCGGGCACTCCGTCCTCGATCATCCATTCGACCAGCAGCCGCGGGTCCAGCGCGCAGTTCGCGGTCGAGCGCTCCGGGCTCGGCTGCTTCAGGAACGCGGGCGAAAACAGCACATGCCCGGCGCGGCTCGCAAGCCCATGCTCCTGCGTAAAATCGCGCGCAAACTCATAATCCCCGCGGTCGGAGATCACAAACTTCACCTCGTCCCGCGAGGTCAGGGCGTCCAGATTTTCCATGCGAAACCGCCCAGCTTCGCCCGAGCCGGGGCACTTCACGTCCACGATCTTGTGAACGGCTCGCGGCACGTCGGCCAACAAGCGCTCGCCGCTGGTTTCAATCATCAGCTCATAGCCCTCGGCCAGCATCCGCTCTATCAGCGGAACTAGCTCGCGCGCCTGCAGCATCGGCTCGCCGCCCGTAAACTCAACCAGGCGCACAGGCACGAGCGCCTCAATTGCAGCGACGACCTCGTCCGCCGACTGCTTATAACCGCCCGTAAAGGTGTACTCGGAGTCGCACCAGGAGCAGCGCAGGTTGCACCCGGCCAGCCGCACGAAGATACATGGGACGCCGGCGAAGCTCGACTCGCCCTGCACGGATTTATAGATTTCAATCAGGTACACGGTTACTCGTAGTAAGTCGCGGCGGACGTGTCGGTTTCGTGAATCGTGCAGTCTTTCACGAGCACACGGCCGCCGGTCATGCCCGCAAGCTGCTTATTCGTCTCGTCGAAGAAATACTTGGCCAAATTTTCCGCCGACGGGTTCACGACGTCAAACGGCTCCAGGTCGTTGATCATTTTGTGGTCCAGATACTCGACAACCGGCCGCAGAACTTTCTTCAACTCCTTAAAGTCCAGCAGCAGGCCCGAAGGGTCCAGCTCCCGGCCACGCAGGGTCACGCGGACCTTGTAGTTGTGCCCGTGCGGGTTTTCACACTTGCCGTGATAGTTGCGCAGATAGTGCCCGGAGGAAAAACCCGCGTCGACTGTGATCTCGTACATAGCCCTTGCTTTCTTGTTGAAGTGCTTCTTTTCATTGTACCTTCGCCGGTTTCTCCTTGAAAAAGTCGCGCACCTCGGCAATATCGCGCGTGACGCGGTACGGCGGCAGGCTCTCAAGAAACGCCGCTCCATATTGCTTGCGAATGCGCGGGTCCAGCAGCACCAGCACGCCCCGGTCATCGAGTGAGCGGATCAGCCGACCGAACCCCTGTTTGAGCGTGATCACGGCGGAAGGAACCTGGTAGTCAGGAAACGGCTTGCCCCCCGCGGCCTCGATCGCACGCGTCCGCGCCTGCACTACCGGATCGCTCGGCACGGCAAACGGCAGCCGGTCGATGATGACGCAGCTCAGGGCCTCACCCTGCACGTCGATCCCCTGCCAGAAGCTCGACGTCCCGAGCAACACGGCGTTGGGCGTGGCCCGAAACTCCTCGATGAGCGCATTCCGCGGTGCCTGCCCTTGCAGCAGCAGCGGCCACGGAACCTCGGCGAGCAGGCGCTCATAGGTTTCCCGCATTTGCGCGTAGCTCGTAAACAGGCAAAAAGCCCGGCCCCGACTCGCTTCCAGCACCTGCGTAATCGTCCGAACGGCTTGCTCGCCGAACCCAGGGCTGCGCGGGTCGGGCATCTGCGGCGGCAGATAAAGCAAAGCCTGGTCGCCGTAGCGGAAGTGCGACGGAACGACGAGCTCGCGGGCGTGCTCCAGGCCCAGGCGCTTGCGCAGATGGTCGAAGCCGCCCTGCACGGTGAGGGTGGCAGAAGTGAGCACCACCGTCGGAAAGGTCTGAAACAGCACATCGCCCAGCAGGTTCGAAACGTCAATCGGCGTGGCCTGCAGAAACGTGTTGTAGCTCGATTCCCTCCCCCTTCCGCCGCCCCGGCGCTCCAGCCAGAAAACCGTGTTGGTGTCCTCGGCCTCCATCAGGAACTTGAGCCGGTCGTGCAGCTCGTTTACCCTGCGCTTCAGCCCCGGCGCTTCCTCCACATTGCGCATGCGCTCCAGCTCGCCCGCGAGCAGCTTCAGTGCGTTCAGCACGCCGAGATAAAGCTCGCCATGCTCCTCCAAAAACTCTCCGCGGTGGGTAAACTGCGCGCGGCCCTCCGTCCCCAGCGGCAGCTCCGCGAAGAACATCCGCGCTCGCTCCCGGACCGTTTCCGCCGCGGCTTTCGGGCCGGAGCTGATAGCATGCTTGGCCCGCAGCAGCAGGTCCAAATCCCGCGCGAGCTCCTCAAAGCGGATGTTCGAAATCTGCAGTCCAAAGTAAGCACTCGCGACGTCCTCGAGCTCGTGCGCCTCGTCGAAGATCACCGCGTCGGCCTCGGGCAGGATGCCGGCATCGGGCGCGTTGGCGGCCTGCTGCTTGATCGCCAAATCGGCGAAAAACAGGTGGTGATTGACGATAATCAGGTTCGATTGCGCGGCTTTTCGGCGCATTTCCGTGATGAAACAGCGCTCAAAATCCGGGCAGGTCTGGCCCAGGCAGGTTTCCGCGCGCGCGTCCAGCTTGGTCCACAAGGGGCTCTGCTCCGGCAGCGCGGCGATCCCCGCGCGGTCGCCGGTTTCTGTTGTTTTTTCCCAGGCAGCGATGGCGTTGAACTGCTTGATCTCTTCCAGGCCCGAAAGAATCGGCTCGTGCTGCAGCGCGTACAGCTTGCGGCGGCACAGGTAGTTGGCGCGGCCCTTCATATAGCAGGCCCCGAGCGGCCCCAGCAGCGACTCAAGAAACGGGATGTCCTTGAAAAACAGCTGTTCCTGCAGGTTTTTGGTCCCGGTAGACACAATCACGCGCTTGCCGGAGCGCAGCGCGGGCAATAGGTAAGCGAGCGTTTTCCCCGTCCCCGTGCCCGCTTCGGCGATCAGGTGCTGCTTGTCCGCGAGCGCCCGCTCGACCGCCTGCGCCAGGTCGAGCTGCCCCCGGCGAAACTCGTACGGCAGCGACGACTGCGCGAGCAACCCGCCGGGCGAGAAAAAGGCATGGAGCGACGGCAGTTTCTTTGGAGCGGGCTCG
>CAXTVG010000069.1:0-8578 GCA_964247505.1 uncultured Acidobacteriaceae bacterium | reverse complement strand
CAAGGGGAATGCGAGTCGACCCGCCTACCATCACGACCTCGTCGATCCCGTCGGGCCCGGCTTGTGCATCGGCGAGCGCCTGCCGCACGGGGACGAGTGTCCGCTCCACGATGGGCCGGATGAGCTGCTCAAACTGCGCGCGGGAAAGCTCGCGCGCGTAAGGTTCCTGCCCGGAAAGCTCGACCACAATGCGGGCGCTCTCTTGCGACGACAGCGTGATCTTCGCATCCGTCACTGCTTTCCGCACGGCCTGCACCGCTTCGGCGTTCGCGCGGATCTCGCTGCCGGTCGAGCCCGCGATGTCGTCGAGCGCGATCGCAAGCAAAAGATTATCGATGTCATCCCCGCCCAGGTGCGTGTCGCCGCCGGTCGCGACCACCTCGAAAATCCCGTCCTGTAAACGCAGAATCGAGATATCGAAGGTCCCGCCGCCGAAGTCATACACCGCGACCAGGCCCTCTTTCGCGCGGTCCAGACCATAGGCGAGCGCCGCCGCTGTCGGCTCGTTCACCAGCCGCAGCACGTCCAGCCCAGCCATGCGGCCCGCGTCCTTGGTCGCCTGGCGCTGCGCGTCGTTAAAGTACGCCGGCACGGTGATGACCGCCTTTGATACCGCCGCGCCGAAATACCGCTCCGCGTTGCGCTTGAGCTGCCGCAGCACCTGAGCACCGATCTCGGGCGGCGTGTACTCGTGCTCGCCGATCTTGAGCCGAATCACCTCGCCGGGCGCGACATCCGGGGCCACGCGAAACGGGAACAGCGTCAGTTCCTCGCTCACATCCTCGAGCCCGCGGCCCATCAGCCGCTTGGCCGAGTAAACAACCCGGTCCGCCGACTCGCTCAGATATTTTCGCGCACCATTGCCGACCACGACCCGCCGCTCGCCCGATGCCGGGAATGCCACGACTGAGGGAACCAGGTTCAGCCCGTCCTCGCCGGGAATCACAACCGGCTGCCCCGCCTGCATGAACGCAATCAGCGAGTTTGTGGTCCCCAGGTCGATGCCGACCACGCGATCCGCTGTTTGGTCCGTGCCGGCTCCGGTGGCACTATTCTCTTTGTCTGCCATGTCTTCAGTCTAGATGCGGTGAAGAGCCGAGCGCTTCGCGCACATCGCGCACTAGATTCCGCACATACCGGCGCTTGTCGAGCAGCGCGGCCAGCCGCTCTAGGCATGATCGCGCTGCGCCACGATCGCTCAAGTCCAACGTGCTGTCCCACTCGGCGCCCGCGCGCTCGATCTCGCTGCCAAGCGCAGCGAACTGCTCCTCAAATTGCCTGCGCGCCCTCTCCAGATCGGCCCGCAACTGCGGGTCGCCGTCGCCCATGCGCATCTCTTCCAGCTGCATGTTGAGCTCAAAAACCTCTTCGAGCAGCTCGGGAGGTGTTTTGGCGGGCGACTTCTCATCCGCGAGCGTAATACCCTCCAGCCGCAGCAGGTATTCCGTCCGCGCAATCGGTTCTTTGAGCGTCCGATAGGCATCATTGAGCAGCGAAGTCTGCTCCAGGCTCCACTGCTGCTCTTGCACACTTGCGCGAGCGAAGCGATCCGGGTGCACCTCGCGGCTCCGGCGGTAAAACGCTTTTTCAAGCGAGCGTACGTCGAGCCCGAGCTTACGTGGCAGATCGAACACCGAAAAGTGATCCGCGCCGGGCGGCGCGGATTTCGGCTCTGTCTCGTCAGCCATCAAGCAGAAAACGATGAGCCGCAACCGCAGCTCTTGGTGGAATGTGGATTGATGAAATTAAACCCCTGCCGCATGAGCGTTTCCTCATAGTCAAGAATCATGCCATGCAGGTACAGGAACGACTTCGGGTCGACAAAAATCCGAATATCGTCAAACTGGTACACCCGGTCGCGGTCGCGGGGCTGCGTGTCGAACCGGATGTTGTACGAAAGCCCCGAGCAACCGCCACCCTGGATGCCAAGCCGCAACCCGCCCTCGGCAGGCGAGGTCCCCTCTTTCGCCATCGCCGCACGGATGCGGACCAGGGCGCGCTCAGTCACCTGTACACCCTTTTGATTGGGAGCGAGATTTTCGGGTTGGAGAACTGCGGGAAGTGTCGCCATTTGCTATCCAATCACTGCTGTTGTGGGGTTTGCATGGCCTGGCTCGTGCTCGCCTGGAGAACTTCCAACTTACTCTTTGTGATCGCAAGCTCTATCTGCGCCGCAAGCTCCCGGCGCGTACTCTCGATTTTGTCGAGCAGCGCGTTGTACCGCTCCGCTGCCATGGCGTCGCGCTCGCGCAAAGTGCTGAGTAAAGCCTCGTGGCGCTCGGCCGCCACTTTGTCCCGCTCCCGAATCATGTCTATCAGAGCCGCATGCCGGTCGCTGATCAAAGCAAGCGTGGAAACATGCCGATCCCCCGCCTGCTTATCCGACATATCGAACCGCACCGTAAGGGCTCGCACCTCCGGCGCTATAAAATCCTGTACGACCTTGCGCGCGTCCGCAACCCAGCTTGCGCCCTTATCCTCATCCATGCGGTTATCCTACGCGGTCGCGACCGGAACCGCAGCCTCGGTCTTTTCCCCAGCCCCGTTTTTCGCCTTCCAGTCGCCGATCGCCGCGCGGATCGCATCCTCCGCCAGCACCGAACAGTGAATCTTGACCGGCGGCAGCGCGAGCTCCTTTACGATGTCAGTGTTCGAGATCGTCAGCGCCTCGGACACAGTCTTGCCCTTGACCCACTCTGTTGCGAGCGAGCTGGAAGCAATCGCCGAGCCGCAGCCGAAGGTCTTAAACTTGGCTTCCTCGATGACCTGCGTCTCCGGGTTTACCTTGATCTGCAAGCGCATCACATCGCCGCACTCCGGCGCGCCGACCAGGCCCGTCCCTACTTCGGTCGAGCTCTTATCGAGCGTGCCCACGTTGCGCGGATTGCTGTAGTGGTCCACTACCTTGTCGCTATATGCCATAATTCCTCCGAAATCTCTCGAAACCTTAGTGTGCGGCCCATTCGATCTTGCTCAGGTCGATCCCGTCCTTCACCATCTCATACAAAGGCGACAGCTCCCGCAGCTTCTGCACCACGTCGATCAGCTTGTCGGCCACATAGTCCACTTCGGCTTCCGAGTTGAACCGCCCCAGCCCAAATCGGATCGAGCTATGGGCCACATCGTCGCCCAGCCCGAGCGCCTTCAATACATAGGATGGTTCCAGCGTCGCCGAGGTGCAAGCGGAGCCGCTCGAAACCGCAATATCGTTGATCCCCATCAAGAGCGACTCGCCCTCGACGTACACAAAGCTCATGTTCAGATTGCCCGGCAGCCGGTGCGCCATGGAGCCGTTGACGTGTACATAGTCCAGCGCATCTTCGAATTTCTTCTGCAGCCGGGTCCGCAGCGCCAACTGGCGCTCGCCCTCGGCCTGCATCTCCTCGCGCGCAATCTCCGCCGCCTTGCCGAACCCGACGATGCCCGGAACATTCAAGGTTCCCGAACGCATCCCGCGCTCATGGCCGCCGCCGTTGATCTGCTCGGAGATCTGCACCCGCGGGTTGCGTCGCCGCACGTACAAAGCGCCCACGCCTTTAGGCCCGTACAGCTTATGCGCGGTCAGGCTCATCACGTCGATGTTCATCGCCTGCACGTCAACGGGAATCTTGCCGGCCGCTTGTACGCCGTCAGTGTGAAAGATCACATTGCGCTCATGGCACAGCTTGCCGATTTCCGTAACCGGCTGCACCACACCGATCTCATTGTTCGCAAACATGATCGTGACCAGGATGGTTTTGTCGGTCATCGCCGCTTTGAGCTCGTCGAGCGAGATGAGCCCATCGGCCTGCACCGGCAGGTATGTGACTTTGTAGCCCGACTTTTCCAGCCGTTTGCAGGTGTCAAGAACGGCTTTGTGCTCCGTGACCTGGGTGATGATGTGGTTGCCGCGCTCCCGGTACATCTCGGCGATGCCCTTGATGGCAAGATTATTCGACTCGGTCGCGCCGGAGGTGAAGATAATCTCCTTCGCGGTCGCCCCAATCAGCTTGGCAATCTGCTCGCGCGCGTACTCCACGCCCTGCTCGGCTTCCCACCCGAAACCATGGTTGCGGCTGGCCGCGTTCCCGAACTTCCCTGTGAAATAGGGCACCATCGCTTCCAACACCCGGGGGTCCATCGGCGTGGTGGCATGGTTATCCATGTAAATCGGCAGCTTCACGCCATTCGGCGCAGTTCCAGCAAAACCAGTTTGGGTGGGAACAACCTGGTCGCCTTCGGGCGCGTTCAGCGGTGGGTTTTCCTGCATTTGCGTTGCTGTGCTCATCGTGCTCTCCACTTCAGGAACAAAGAAAATCTGGGTAGGCCGAAGCTACATCCGGATGGAAACCAACGGCTGCCCCGGGGAAACTGCCTGCTCAGAGGCCGCATCCACCAGGTCGCCGATCTTGATGCCTTGCAGCAGCTCGGTAATCGATTCGTTTACCCGCGCCATCGGTTCTTTGATGGTGCAGCTGTCATTTAGGTCGCACGGGCGTGGCCCCGAGCTGCACGCGGTCAAAAATAAAGGCCCATCCACCGCCCGGATGACCTCAAATACTGTGATGCTCCCGGCGTCGCGCTGGAGCGTGTACCCGCCGTTGGTGCCGGCCGTGGACCGGACCAGGCCCACCTTGGCCAGACGCTGCAGAATTTTCGCGAGCAGCTGCGGCGGAATGTGATATGCCTCGGCGATATCCTTGGCGCTCAGGGCGGCCGACCGCGGATGCTCGGCCAGGTACTTGAGCGCCATCAGTCCGTAGTCCGCTTTTTTGGTAAGCCGCAGCATCTCCACCTAGTATAAGAGGGCGTTCCAGCGCCCGCAATCGAGGATGGCTTTTTCCCGGATAATTCCTATTAAGGTGAGAAAATTACCCAGCCTGCTCTTCCGTCCCACGGCAAACGCCAGGGTGGGCGCTAAAAAAAGCGCTGCTCCCTCTTGGAGAGCGGCCCTGCCGGGCGCTACAATCTCCGCTATCGGGCCCCGCCGGCCTGCATACCCTACCATGCCAACCCCTTGCAAACACCCCCAAGTGCGCGTTGTTTCACGCCAGGACGACGTCGAATTCGTCGAATGCCAGGACTGCGGAGAGGTGTTCGACTCCGATGAGTTCCGGGACATGGAAATCGAGGAAGAAGCCGGAAAGGCGGAGGATGAGGCGGCGGATCGGGACTAGTCTCCCAGCTCCGGCGTTTGCGGCGCGGATGCGCTCAGGCGCCACGCCATTTTCAAGGCGTAGTCAAAGCCCGACACACAGGCTAAAACCCCTGTTCCGATCAGCGACCAGTGCCGCACAAATATCACCGGCGCCCAAGGGGCGAACTGCGCCAGCATCACCGTGACCACGGCGATGATCTGCACCAGCGTGTTTGCCTTCCCGAAAATGCTGGGCCGAAAGTTTCTGAGCCCCACGGCGGCGAACAGGAGCGCGCCCACGACCAAAACCCCAAGGTCGCGCGCGAACACCAGCAGCGTAACCCGGCGCGATACCAGCCCAACGTGGTGCAGCGTGAGAAAGAGTGAGGAAAGCAGCAGCTTGTCCGCAACCGGGTCCAGGTACTGGCCCAAAGTGGTGCTCTGCTTCAAAACCCGCGCCAGCAGCCCGTCTAGCGCGTCAGAAATGCCGGCGACCAAAAAAAGCGCAAACGCCGCTACAAAATGCCCTTCCAGCACGGCCAGCAGCAGAAACGGCACCAGGCACAGGCGCAGAAACGTGAGTTGGTTGGGCGCGGCGTGAAGTTGGTTCATGCTGTGTTGTTGGATGGGCGGCCAAGGCGATGCTACAGGACTTCGCGGGCGTGAATACCTGTTTTTCCCGGAGTGCCGATTCTTGACACACCCGGAGTGGCCCATTAGCGTTGAAAGCACAGGACGAGAGCATGCATCCTCATCGCCATCCCAAACACCACCCAGCCCTGGCGGCGCTCTGATCCGGTATACCCGGTAAAAAAACCTGAAAGCTACGCAGTGAAGCAAGGCCCGCCCACCGCATTCTCCACCAGCGCAGGCGGGCCTTTTGGTACGCGAAAGGAAGCGATGGAAGACGCAGCACTCGATTTCGGCAAAATGGAAGGTCTCGTGCCCGGCATCGTGCAGGACGCGGGGACCGGGGAGGTTTTGATGGGCGGCTTTCTCAACCAGGAAAGCTACCGCCGGACGCAGGAAACCGGCTATGTCACCTTTTGGAGCCGCACCCGCGCGCAGCTCTGGGCCAAGGGCGAGACCAGCGGCAATCGTTTGCGCGTGGTTTCCGCCGCGACCGACTGCGACCGGGATACGATCCTGTTTCGCGTGGCGGTCGAGGGCGATGGCCTGGTGTGTCATGAGGGCACGGTGAGCTGCTTCACGCGGCCTTTGGAGATGAACGCATGAACAAGCTCCGCTTAGGAATCCCCAAGGGCTCGCTGCAGGACGCGACCATCGACCTGTTCGCCAAGGCCGGCTGGAAGATCTACGCGAGCGGCCGGTCGTACTTCCCGCAGATCGATGACGCGGAGATCGAGTGCATGCTGATCCGCGCGCAAGAGATGGCTCGCTACGTGCACGGGGGCGTGCTCGACGCGGGGCTGACGGGCATAGACTGGGTGGTCGAAAGCGGGCTCCAAGTCGAAAGCGTGTGCTCGCTCGTCTACGCGAAGCAAAGCCGCCAGCGGGTCAAGTGGGTTCTGGCCGTGCCGGAGGACGCCCCGTGGCAGCGCGCCGAGGATCTTGCCGGCAAGACCATCGCGACCGAGCTGGTCGAGGTCACAAAACAGTACTTCGCGGCTAAAAACGTTCCGGTCAAGGTCGAGTTCTCCTGGGGCGCGACCGAAGTGAAGCCGCCGATGCTCGCCGATGCCATCGTCGAGATCACCGAAACCGGCTCGAGCCTGCGCGCGAACCGGCTCCGGATCATCGATACGGTGATGGAAAGCGAAACCCGGCTGATCGTCAACAGCGCCGCGTATGCGGACGGGTGGAAGCGCGCCAAGATCGACATTCTGGCGCTCATGCTTCGGGGCGCGATCGACGCCCAGGGGCAGGTCGGCTTGATGCTAAACGTGCACCGCGACCGGCTCGCGGAGGTGCTGGCGGTGCTGCCCGCGCTGAACTCGCCGACGGTGTCGTCGCTCAGCGATGGCAGGGCGTGGTCCGCGACGTCATCCCGAAACTGAAGGCGGCAGGAGCAACTGGGATCGTCGAATACCCGCTCAACAAAGTTGTTCTCTAGCTTTTAAAAGAAAACACCCCACGAAGTGGGCGCCAGCCGCGCAGGCGGTTTTGCCGTTGACCTTACAAGGAGAAGCAATGGAAATCGTTCGCACCACAGGCCTGGGCGGCCGCCGGGGCAGGGCGCGCGTCGAGAAACTAGCCGAGCGCGGCGCGGCCATGGACGCACGCGTACTCCCCGCGACCGAGCGCATTGTGAACGCGGTCCGCAAGGACGGCGATAAGGCCCTGCGCGCGTGGTCCGCAAAGCTCGATGGCCTGCCCGCGAAGGCCCCGCTTGCCATCGACCCCGCGGAAATGCGCATAGCGCTTGCCGCGCTGCCGTCCGACATGCGCCGCGCGCTTGACGTCGCCGCCACAAACATCCGCTCCTTTGCCGAAAAACAGCTTCCGCGCGACTGGGATTTCGAGCCCACGCCGGGCCTCACGGTCGGCCAGCGCGTGCGCCCGCTCGACTCGGTCGGCTGCTACGTCCCGAGCGGCCGCCACCCGCTGCCCTCGACACTGCTGATGACCGCAATCCCCGCCCAGGTCGCGGGCGTCGGGCGCATCGTCGCGGTTTCACCCCGGCCCGCTCCGGAGGTCCTGGCCGCCGCCGCCCTGCTCGGCATCACGGAGTTTTACCGCGTCGGGGGCGCTCAGGCCGTGGCCGCGCTCGCTTACGGGCCCGACAGCATCCCCCGCGTCGACAAGATTGTCGGCCCAGGAAACGCCTACGTGACCGCCGCGAAAAAGCTGGTCGCCTTTGACGCCGGGATCGACATGCTCGCGGGCCCCACCGAGATCATCGTGACCAGCGAAACCGGAGATCCGCGCGAGATCGCCGCCGACCTGGTCGCGCAATCCGAGCACGATCCCGACGCAGTCGCGATCTTTATCACCACCAAAGCCGAGCTCGCCCGCCGCGTCGTCGCCCATGCCAAGGAGCAGGCCCGCGCCAACCCCATCGCCGCGCTGTCCCTTAATCGCAGCGGCGTCGCTATTGTCGCGGGCTCACTTGAGGAAGCGCGCGCAATCACCAACCGGCTCGCGGGCGAGCACCTCACTGTCGACTCCGCCGAAGACCTCGCCTGGGTCCGCCATGCTGGGTCCGTGTTCATCGGCCGCTGGTCGCCGCAGCCCATGGGCGATTACGTTTCCGGCCCCAACCACACCCTGCCCACCGGCGGCGAGGCGCGCCTGCGCGGGGGCTTGAGCGTCCACGACTATCTCAAGCTCATCACCGTGCAGCAGTACACGCCCGCTGGGCTCCAGGCGCTCGGGCCCGCGGCCATCCGCATCGCCGAAGCCGAGGGCCTCACCGGCCACGCCGAAGCCGTGCGTGCGCGGGGGGTTGTCGCGTGAGCAACGGTCCCGCCCCACGCGCCGTCGTCCGCGCGATGAAGGAGT
>CAXTVG010000068.1:0-8758 GCA_964247505.1 uncultured Acidobacteriaceae bacterium | reverse complement strand
GGTCCAGCCCCTTTTCGCCGACCTGCGCATCCACCCAGACTTGCTCAAGATGGCGAGCAATGGTGGCAGCGCACTGCCGCAAGCGTCGTAGTACCCCACCTTCCCACGAAAAGAATCGCGGCACATGCTCGTTATCGCTGGCCAGCAAGAAGGGCCGCGACCCGCGATAAGCACGGGTGTTTTGTACGTTAGAAGGATTACTCGCATGTCTCGTTTGCTGAAACAGCGCTCTCGCACGCCTGGAGCGGCCTCAGTTCGGCCGTTTCCGCAGGTGCGTTATATCCGCACAACCTCCTGCGTTTCCGGTCATCACGACCAGTGCTTCCACTCCACCTTCGACTGCGGCGTTGTTTTCCAGTGCGCGTGCACATGCCACGCCAGGAAACAAGTCCCGCTTGCCTTTTAGCTTGTCAGGCGCAGTTGAGGCCATGCCCACCCACCCCATCTCAAGGAAAACGCCTATGTACGACTACATCGACCTTGGTCCAACACCTGCCGAAGAAGAATGCGAACAGGTAGGAGGCTACTACAACCCCGATCGCGCGCAGGCCGATTGCCGGCGCTTCATCGACGTCATTCGCTCTGCGATGGGCCCTGAGCCCGCAGGCGCGCGCCTTTGCATTCGGCGGCACGTTCACGACTTTGGTCCCTACTACGAAGTCGCAGTCCGTTTCGAGGACGGGAACGATGAGGCCGTCGACTACGCCAGCCGTGTCGAAGAGGAGGCGCCCACGCGCTGGCCACAATCGCCGGCGTCCACAGAACCCGACATTTACTTTGAGGGGATCTGATGGCGAACTACTACGAGCACGCCCGCAGCAACTATTTTGAGGTCAAGGATGAAGCGGCCTTTCTCGCCTGGGCAGAGAAACGTTGGATCAAAACCGCTAGGCAGGGCGACTCTCCGAAATTTGCCGTCTTCCCGCGGGACGAGAATGGCTGGCCGAGGTTCGACTTCGAAGTTGAAGACGAGGCCGGATACGATGCTGATATCGACTTTGTCCAGGAACTCGCCAATCGCCTGAAAGAAGGACAAATCGCTGTTCTTCAGTCAGTCGGCTACGAAAAGCTGCGCTACTTGAGTGGGCAAGCTGTCGCCTTCGATCACACCGGCAAACAGGTTGAGGTCTCGATTGACGACATTTACGAGAGGGCCGCGGCTGCGTTCCAGATAAGCGCCGATCAGATTGAGGCATGTGAATACTGAGCGTCGACCGAACGCTCCGCGACTACAAGCTGCAAAGGAGGATGGACGATGAGCATGGAAATATTGAGCAGGGCGGAGATTCTCGCCGAGCTGAGAGCCTGGGCGGCCGATAACAGAACCGCCCTTCAGCAACAAGGCGTCACTGCCCTGGAAGGCTCTTACCACGGTTCGGGAGACGAAGGACATTACGACTTCGCGGAGTGCGTAGGCGCCAACAACACTCCGTCCGAATATGCGGTACCCGACAGCGTAGATGACCTGTTCCGAGCACTTTACACCGATGTCGTTGCAGGAAATGGCTACGAAGATGGTGAAGGAGGCGGCGGACGGTTGATTCTCGACGTTGACACTGGCAAGGCTCGACACACGAGCTACTACAACGTGCTCGTCGAAGAAAATAACGAAGAGGAGGAACTCTAATGGCTGACTTCAACGCAACAACTGTGAAGGCGATCAAAGCAGCGATGCGGACCCGGCGGGAAGCCTTTGAATCGCAAGACCTCGACTTCATTCAGGTCGTTTATTCCGGCTCGCATGACGATGGCACCGTGGATGACATCTATCCCGTTCCCACCAAGGCTGCTTATAGGCCGAGCGATAAGCAAAATGGACTTTGGGAGTTTACGATTCCAGATTCAATCAAGGACTTGTTAGAGATCCTCGTTCCCCAGGATGGCTTTGGAAATGGAGCGGGTGGAGGCGGAGACGTTCGTGTCTACCCGGACGGCCGCATGCTCCACAACCCATACTTCAATGCCAAAGTCGACAATGAAACAAACGAGGAATTGTGATGGCACACCCAATCGAACACGCCAAATCGAGCGCTCGGCGCTTCGGCGGCGTGCCCGCCGACTACCAACAGATTCACGACTGGTTCGATCAGTCGAAATCTTTTGTTGCCGATTTCCGGCATCGTGCCCTCCGCCATCATGCGGAGGGCATTTTTCTTGCTGAGGCGATCTTTGGCAAGGCCATCACCAACAGCGAGGGCAGGGCAGTACCAGTTCGCTACGTCGGAGAGCAGCACGTTCGTGAGGACCTGGGACGGATCCCTTCGTTTCAAGACTGGATCGCCGAGCTGCCGATTCGACCCTGGATGTATGGACAACGTCTCGAGAAAACGCAGGAACTCTGACGGCTGGCTACATCCGAGTTCCCGGCCCGCTACTACACCCTTTTTCGCTCTTGGAAAGGCAGCACAAATGGCACAGATCATCGAAACACTCAAGAAGCTCATCGTGCACGAAGAAAGCGCACGGAAAGGCGGCAGCATCGCCGAGGCCGAAGCCTTTGCCGCAAAGATCCAGACGCTGCTCACTGCTCACAAGCTCAGCATGAGCGAAGTCGAGATTGCGCAGCAAGAAGAAGACGAGCCAATCGCGATGGAGGACTTCTACGCGTCCGAACTGGGAAGCCGCTTCCGGAATGGAAAGAAGCGGATACAATGGATGGAGCTCCTTGCCAATGCGGTTGCGGAAAACTTTTTCTGCCGGAGCGCTTTTCGCCCCGGAACAAACGTCCAGCTTTTCATCGGACGTAGTTCCGACCGGGCGGCCGCCATTGCAATGTACCGGCATCTGGCAACGCAAGGGGTGGCTCTCAGTGCCCACTCGTACAGTGTCGCAAAGGATTGCCGGCTTTCCTTCCAGCCGGAGTTGCCCAGCGCTCCCAAGTGGAAGCAGTCGTTTCTTCTGGGCTACGCCATTGCTATCTACAAACGTCTCGAGAACAGCCGGAAACAGCTGGAGAAGAAGGCGGAGACTGACGGCAACACGCCCGGCTTGGTCCACATCCGGAAACTCGAAGCCCAGCTCGATTCCTACGTGCGCGAATCCACGACACCAGGACGGACAACCAGGAAGCCTAGCTATGATCAGAGCGCGGCTCGCCTGGGTTTCGAGCGGGGCAGCGCTGTGAGTCTGGCAAGCACCGCGGCGCTTCCCTCATGATCGCGAGCGCGAGTAAACTGGTGAGCGCCTAGATCAGGGCCAGCGCCGCCTTGTCAACCGAAATGATTATAGGAGGTAGCTTCAAATGACGAACGTGGAGACCCGTACACCTGAAGAGATTGAATCCTTGAAAAAGGAATGGTACCCAGACCCACACTGGGATATCGAAGCCACCCCTGGCTTTGAAGCCCATCACGACGAGTTGCGCGAGTACCGTTATACTTGCGAACACGAATGGGAGTTGCGGTTCCTGACCAAACTCGATATTTTAGCCGAAGCGCTGGGCTGCCCAGGGAACAGGCAGCTCGCGGCATATGTCCACAACATGGAATACAGGCTGGGCAAGCTCGAGGCTGCTGTGCAGCAGTAGTGCGACTGGTGGCACGCTACAGTAAAGGGGCTAAAGAGTTAGCAAGATGTCGACTCCGCTCATATCGCCAAAGACCCGCTCTGCTGCATTTTCCTTTGAGCAGGCCAAACCACCGTACCATACATCGGCTCTTTACCCGGTTCACTTCATGCACTCGGCCCCGAAAGGCAGCTTCTTCATGAAAACTTTCGCTCTCGCGCTCTCCTTCTGCATCCCCCTCTTAGCTGTGCCGTCCTCGTTCGCTCAGGAGGTCGCGCCCAATTCTATGGACCAGCCAACCCAGTCCAAGATCCTCTACGACGTGATGAGCGAGCTTGTCGCTGAACCCGCTCTCCAAGGCGACGACACCTGTATCGAGCCCGACATCGATCAGGACCACTTCGTTACCTTGGAGGGTGTAGTTCCCGACCAGGCGACTCGTGCCTATGCGGAAGATCGTGTCAGCCATGTGCCCGGAGTTCGCTGGGTGTTCAACAAGCTCGTGGTCGGCCAAATCTCCATCGTGCCGGGGCCCGCGCAAGACAGATCCCCTCGTTTTCAGTAGCAACATGCTCCCATCCGCAGACCTTGTGCCCGACGTCTGACATGCGTTCAGCGGATCGATTCGCGTGCACAGAGTAGCGCCAGAAATTAGCAGCCGCTGCCTATGCATCAGGTCAGGCTTTAAGGAGCCCGACTTCTGACAGCTGCACGCCTAAATACGACATATTTCACGCGCTAACATGGAATCTGCCATGGCATACCCGCACATTGTTTCCCTCATTGACATGCAGCTGGCTCGTTTGCAACGGGCCAGATTTCTGCTTGACGAGAGCTCCCCTGCATCGATCGTCAAACAATCCCAGCCAGTCGCACCAACGTTTAGCGCCGATGCCCTTCCGGTAACAGAGCCAGCTCCGGTGCAAGTCACGATTGTCAAGCCTGCAGGTCCGCCGCGGGAAAGAAGACGTCATTTTCCCGCGCCTCAACGCATGATTACGGCTCTTCAGTCCCGCATCCCGGAAAAGCCGGTCTTTGCGCCACAAGACCAACTCCGACGGGAGGCACAGATGTTGGAAGTCCCGGAAGCTGAACAGCCTTTGACGCCCGAGATGCTTACCACCCGATGGCTGCGGAAACAGCTTCCTACCCGCACGGATACCTGAACCGCCCAACCACCTAGCCGAAATGTCTCTTGAGGAGCGCGTATGAAAGAAGAACCCAAGCTGCTGATCGAGATTGGAACCGCCAGCGGCACGCCGGTCTACCTCGACATCGAAGCGTTGCTCTCGACACGCATGCTGATCCAGGCCTCAAGTGGAGGCGGGAAGTCTTACACGATCCGCCGCATTGCCGAGCAGGCGTTCGGAAAAGTGCAAATCATCATCATCGACCCGGAAGGAGAGTTCGCCACCCTGCGGGAGCGGTACGGCTACGTCCTGGTCGGCAAAGGCGGTGAGGCTGCAGCGGATGTGCGTTCGGCGTCCATTCTGGCCCGGCGCCTGCTCGAGGTGAACGCGAGTGCGGTGTGCGACATCTCGGAACTCAAGATGCCCGAGCGTCATCAGTGGGTCGCGCAGTTCCTCACTGGCCTCATGGAGGCTCCGCGGGAGCTTTGGCATCCGGCCATCGTCATCGTCGACGAGGCGCATATGTACGCGCCCGAAAAAGGGCAGGGAGAATCCCCGGCTGCCGGCGCCATGCTGGACCTTGCGGCTCGGGGGCGCAAGCGCGGCTTTTGCCCGATCTTCGCCACGCAGCGGCTCGCGAAACTCTCGAAGAACGCAACCGCCGAGCTCCAGAATGTGCTCATCGGACGTACTGTACAGGACGTCGACCTCAAACGCGCAGCGGATGCGCTGGGTTATAGCCCAGCAGCGGCGCGGGAGCTCAACGCGGACCTCAAGCTGCTCGATGCCGGATCGTTTTACGGCTTGGGCCGCGCGATCGGCCCCGAGGTGGTGAAGTTCACGGTTGGTCCGGTGCACACAAAGTTGCCGGTGAGCGGTGCCGCCAGGACCTCCTCGGCGCCGCCGGTGCCTGCCGCGGTTCGGCACCTGCTCCCGAAGCTGGCGGACCTGCCGCGCGAAGCCGAGGAATCGCAGCAATCGGAGCAGTACCTCCGGACGCGGATTGCGGAGCTGGAGAAGAAGCTCGCCGCGACCCCGAGTGTGTCGGCAGTCGATGCCGCTCGGGTCGAGACCGCGATACGGGAGAGGGACGAGGCCTTGGCGTCATTCGCGAGTGTTGGCCCCGCAGTCCTGAAGGCACTGGAGGCCTATCGCGAGCGGAGCGCCGCGGCCGGCGTGGAACTTCAGCAGGAGCTTGCTGCGCTGATTCCAACTCTCACCCTTGCGCCTGCCTTTTTCAGGGAAGGAGGGAATGGGCAGGGAAGACCGGCCGCAGATCCTATCCCAGAGCCGCCCCTCATCGTTCCCCCAGAGACGTATTCCTCAAACCATGCTGCGGCAGGGAAGAGAGATGGGGATTTGTCGAAGCGAATTCTTGCTTCTTTAGCCGAATTTGCGGCGATCGGGCGTAAAGCCATTCCTCGAGCCACGCTTTCAGCCTGGGCAGCGGCTCGTGGGGGCTACTTCTCAAACACACTCGGCCAAATGCGCAGCGCTGGACTGATCGAGTATCCGCAGAGTGGCTTGGTTGGGCTGACCGAGGCTGGGACGCGGGCGGCTCCGAAGATTGAGGCTCCGCCCACAGCCAAGGCTCTCTTCGAGGCATGCGTCCGCCAGGCAGGGGGTGGGCTGCCGGAAAGAATTATGCTCGCATTGAAGCAGGCTCACCCTCGCGGCCTCACGCGCGACGAGCTTTCTTCGCAGGTGGAGGCCCGGGGCGGCTATTACAGCAATAGCTTGGGCGCCATGAAAACCGCGGGTTTCATAGAGTACCCACAACCCGGACGTGTCCGGCTTGCCGACTGGACGGTGCGGCTTTAACTCGCACTGTCTAGTCGGCGACACGATGGGGCGACCAACTTCGCTCCAAAAGCTGCCGGCCTGACTGGTGGGGGACAATGCCTACGACTCGGGCCGGGCTCAGCCGGACCTTCGCCGAAAAGTATGGGGTCGCGCTGATCGCGCCTAATCGGCGCGGGCGCACAAACACAGGCGGGTGGAGAGCTTGGGCTGGACGGCGGACCACTCAGTTTCGCCCAGCGAACGGTATCCATAGATCGCGTGCGGAGAGTTCTAGCGAATGTCTTCGCGAACACCGGAAACGGGCTTGCTTTGCGGTGCTTGTCCATGAGTGGGATAGTAATCGACTGTTTTTCCATTTCACCGGGCCCAGGTCGGTCTGAGCTATACGCGGAACCGAAAATTACTGTGAGCCGCCTCCATCTACCTGCTTGAAATCCAGGGGCGTACCGTCCTACTCGAGACAGATTTGCGCAATGCAGCGGCAGCTGCACCTCCGGCGCATCTTGCGCCACACGCGAGGAAACCGCAGAAAAGCTCCCAATGTCTGGGGCATCGGCCGAAGCACTTCTTACGCACTCTGGTGACCAGTAGGAAGCTGGATTCCGCGGACCTAATCAGCACCCATCTTGTCGCCTACCTCCCAATGCTGCGCAATCTTGGAGCCACCCATGACTAACACCGCCATCATCCTCAAAGAAGACCCTCCGCGACGCTCGATTGCAGAGACAGTACTGCGCTTCATGGTCTACCTTCACGGTCAGCCGTGGGGCGAGATTCTCTACACCGCTCACGGCTACACCGGCCAGCTCCCCATTCCTTGTGATCGGCGACTTTTGATCCCAGGCAGCCCACTATCGCTGATTGAGCAAAAAGTCAGCCTGGCCAATAAGCAATGGGTGCATGCTCAACAAGCCCATGCCATTGACTCCGCTCCGATCAATACGCCTTGCCGCAACATGGAGATCGGAAGCCCCCAATCAACCACCTACCAATATCAACTCTTCGCAGAGCTCTGATCCAACGTGCCACCGCGTTCTTTCCGCGTGACAGTTTCGCCGGTCAAGATGTAGTTCAGCTGACATCCGGTCATCCCAGCATCCGCCGCCAGAAAGGATTCCCATGAAAACCGTTTCCACAAAAACGTTTGTCACTACAGAGCGAGAAACTATTTGGATTACCTCCATTTTTGGCGCAAATGCTATGACTGGCGAGCCTTGTGCATTTGACATTGAAAACCCGTCTCGGGTTTGTGAGGTGATCATTGAGTGGCATGCGAAAGAACGCGGGCTCTTGCTCGAGTCGCTCGCTTGGGATGAGCGGAAAGTGGAAGTCCTCGTCACTCGCGTTTTTCATTCCACAATCTACCAGAACGGCAGCAACGCCACTGCACAGCTGTATCGCTGACCTTCAGCCGCTCCTTTCTTTTTCTACACGCATTCACCACTACACCGCGCTCGTGCGCAAGAGGAGCAACAAAGATGAGGCCCGAAGCTCGCCTGAAACTCGGCTACTACCCCCTGCCTGTCGCCCAAGGGCCGCTCATTCGCGCCCGCCTCTCGTTTCCGCAAGGAGTTGCTAGCGTGCTCGACCCTTGTGCGGGCACAGGGGCCGCACTCCAGACCCTAACCTCCGGGGCAAATGCAGATCTCTTTGCTGTCGAGCTTGACTCAAATCGGGCAGAGGTTTGCAAAGCAGTCGGCATCGCGACCATTCACGGCAACCTCTTTGACGTCCGCGGCCGCTCCGAGCGCCTATCGCTGCTTTACCTCAACCCACCCTACGACTTCGAGATCGGCCCGCTTGCGAACGAACGCATGGAGCAGCTTTTTCTGAGCCATACCTACACGTGGCTGAAGCCGAAGGGTGTACTCGTCATGGTCATCCCAGGAAAAACGCTGCACAATGTAGCCGACACGCTATCGACCCGATTCCGCGACATTGCCATCTACCAGATGGAGGGCGAGGAGAGCAGGCAGTACGACCAGGTAGCCGTTTTTGCGGTACGCGGCAACAACAACGGCTATGCGATCGAGGCAAATCGCGCTTTGATCCGGCGCCTGTGTGGGAACAGGAACGCAATCCGTCCGCTCACAGCCACCCCAGACACTATGTATTCGGTTCCAGAAGGGGGCGAGACGGTGCTGAATTATATCGGCATCCCGCTCGATACCGTGGAGGACCGACTCGGGACTTCGCAAGCGTGGACCTACGCCGTGCCGCTTTTGCTGCCTAAGACGGAAATCGCGGGAGGGCGGCCCATCACTCCGCTCCATGGAGGCCATGTGGGGCTGCTTGCAACTGCCGGCATGCTCAATGGCGT
>CAXTVG010000067.1:0-8809 GCA_964247505.1 uncultured Acidobacteriaceae bacterium | reverse complement strand
GAATCGATCAGGTAGCAACTCGACATCTGAGGGTGCTTGGTCCCCGAATTAAACAGGGTCGGCGACGAAGGCATATAGTCGTGCGCCGCCAATAACCTATAGAAAGGAATCGCCTCGGTCACCGACAAAGCCAACCCGCAAGCCACCCGCAAAAAGAAGTACTGCGGCGTTTCGATCACCTTGCGCGTAATCGGGTGCCGCAGTAAGTAGCGGTCATACACCGTCCGCAGCCCGAAATACTCAAACCGATCCGAGAAATCATCGTCGATCGCATTGTTCAGCTTGCGCGCATTGTCCCGGATAAACTCAATCGCCGCCCCGCCGATCAGCCCCTGCTCCCGCCCCAGCTCGATCGACTGCGTAAACGAGTAGATATTCTGCCCCGCGACCTCCTTCAGGATCGTCTCGTGCAGCAGCCGCGCCGCAAGCTTCGAGTACTCCGGCTCCTCTGCGATCAACGCCGCCGATGTCTGGATCGAGATTGAGTCCAGCTCCCGCGTCGTCGCGCCGTTAAACAGGCCTCCGATAGTCTTCGAGGCTACCCGCATCGGGTCGATGTGCGCCAAGCCATGCGAGGACCGCTGCACCGCCTTCACAATCTTGTTCACATCCACGGACTCGAGCGACCCATTGCGCTTGCGCACCTGCATCTGCGGGGGCGCCTCGGGAAGCGGGAAGTCGGGAAGGACATCGGCAAGCGTAGTTTGAAGATCGGCCAAAGGGGAGCTCTCTTTTCCGCCGGCGATGGTTTCTGGAAACCTCGCCGGCTTCTGTCTTGATGGTTGTGGTTGCTGCCTGTCTCACTACTGTATCTTGTGGTCCGCGCCTGGGCACCCCTAGGGAATGTGGAAAAGCCGTCCCTGTGGAGAAAAGGCGGCGTTCGGCACCAAAGCATCTTCTCATTTTATTCGCCCTTCTAGGACGAAGAAGATTTCCACAGCAGCCGCATCTCACCCACCCATGCGCGCGTGGCATCGAGATACCCTCGTCCTTGGCCTGACCGTTGCCGCGGGCTCGCTCGACGCCTGTAGCTTCTTCCAGCTTTCCCATATTTTCGTAGCGAACATGACCGGCAACACCGTCCTGTTCGGCTACTCAGCAGCCTTCGGGGACTGGCCACGCGCCCGCCTATCCGCCCTAGCTCTTGGTTTCTACGTAGCCGGCGTTTTTGCGGGCTCGCTGTTTGCCAGGCCCATCCGAACTGCAGTGCAGCAGGCAGGCCCTGAAGCGATTCTCTGGCCCGCCCGCGCCACCACCATCCTTGCCGTCGAGCTCGCCCTCGTCCTCGCCGCGGCCATCACCGCCGCCATCATCGCCCCCGCATCCGAAAGCCCTGTAGCCAAGCTCCTGGTCTGCATGGGAGCCGCAGCCGAAGGGCTGCAAAGCGCGGCTCTCACCGCTCTGCACCTCCCCGGAATCGTGACGACCTACATCACCGGAACCTGGACCACTCTCACCACCGGCCTGGTGCCGCTCATTGACGGCGAGAAAGCGGGGAAGAAGCGGTCCGCATGGGAAGGCCGTCTGGCGATGCAGGCTGCCGTGCTCGCGGTCTACTGCGGTTCAGCTGCCCTTATCGGATGGATGATCCGCGAGGGAGGCCGCGGCGCCCTCGGCTGGGTTCCCGCTGCCGCGCTCACCCTGGTTGTCGCCGGTGCGCTCGCCTGGGGCAAGCCAGCCCGCGCCTAAATCCCGCCGGCCTCAAACGGGGAGCGGCGTCTCCCGTTTACGCGGGCTCCAAAAACTCGGGCCGCACCCGCTTGGTCGCCCCGCTAAAGCGCACTACGAGGTTCTCCCCGTCCAGCTCCACCACGCGCCCCACGCCGAACTTCCCGTGGCGCACCGCGTCTTCGGGTTGGAACGGCGGCTCTTCCGCGCTCACCAGCGTTTCCGGCGCAGTCGTCACCACTGTGCCCACCGCCGTCTCCACCGCCACGCCCACATCCTCGCGCGCGCTCTGGGGCAGCTCTTCCGCCGCCCCCGATGGGTTCACGCAGTTGTCGCACTGGCCGCACGGCTCGTCCGGGTCCGCGCCGAAGTACACCCGCATCAGCTGCTTCCGGCATTGCGCGCTTTCCGCGTAGTGCATCATCTCGCCCAACCGGTTTTTGTCTTCCGTTCCGCGGTCTTCCAGGCGGGCCAGCAGCTGCTCGAGCGCTGCTTCGTCTACCCCGTCACTCACGCGCGTATAACCCCGCGCACCGCGCCGGATCATTTCCCCATCCCGCAGCATGGGAAGGATTGCTTGCACCCGACGCTTCCCAACGCCCGAGCGCTCCGCCACCTCTTCCACCTTCGACGGCTCGCGCCCCAAAGACTCCAGCACCCGCCGCAGCTCGTCGACACGTGGATAGCGCCCCACCATAAAGAAGCTCTGGATCCGCTTGTCTTCAAGCCTATAAAGCAAAACAGCCCGGGCCGGCTCCCCGTCCCGCCCCGCGCGCCCCGCCTCCTGGTAGTAGCTTTCCAGCGAATCCGGAAACTCAAAGTGGTACACAAACCGGATGTCCCGCTTATCCACCCCCATCCCAAATGCCTTGGTCGCCACCAGCACCCGATACTCGTCCGCCATAAACGCCCGCTGCATCTCCTCGCGCTCGCGGGTCCGCAGCTTGCCGTGGTACCGCCCGGCGTTCACGCCCCGCTCGCGCAGCCACTCCCACAGCATGTCGGCGTTTTTCACGCTCGCCGTATAGATAATCCCGGTCCCGCTTTCACCGGCCAACAGCTCCGCGATGCGCTCCAGCTTTGCGTTCTCGTTTACCGTCGCGTACACCTCGAAGATCAGATTCGGCCGCTCCACCCCGGTGTTCACAATCAAGGGATCCCGCATGCGAAGCTGCTTCACAATGTCCGCCACCACCTCGCTCGTCGCCGTCGCCGTCAGGGCCGCCACCGGAGGGTTCCCCAATTGCTCGCGCGCATACCCCAGGCCCATGTACGCAGGCCGAAAATCATGCCCCCATTGCGACACGCAGTGCGCCTCATCCACCGCCAGCAGGCTCACGCCCCCCTCGCGCAGCGACTCCAAAAACTCCGGCTTTTCCAGCCGTTCCGGGGTCACATACACCAGCCGCGCCGTCCCGTCCTCGATCTCCTCCGCCGCTTCTTCCTGCTCGCCGACAGTCAGGGTCGAGTCAATCTTCTCAACCGCGATCTGCGCGTCCTCTGCTTTCCCCCGCTGGTCCTCCATCAGCGCCAGCAGCGGCGAAACCACCACCACCGGCTTAGGCAGAAACAGCGACGGCAGCTGGTAACACAGGCTTTTACCCGAGCCCGTCGGCATTAACGCCACTACATCCCGACCGGCGAACACTGCTTCCAGCACCTCACGCTGCCCGGGCCGGAAATGGGTCACCCCGAATCGCTCCCGCGCCGCCCGCTGCAGCTTTTCCCATGGAGTGGTCGCGCCGGCTGCGGTGCTCGGTTTCTGGCGCTTAGGCTCGTTCGTTGTGCGTTTCATCGTGTTTGCTAGGATGCGCGGTCCCGGTGCTGTCTAGAAGCGCGCCGGGGTCGCTGCCACCCTGTTTGCGAGCCTGCGCGTGGCTACACCCAGGTCACAGCACCACGTATCCGTAGTAACCTAAAGCCCGGCAAAAGTAACCATTGTTCCGCGCAACGCATCGTATCCCCGGCTCCTAAAAAGCGCCCACACCACACGCCGACAAGGAATGCCGCAATGCCTGAACTTGAGGGGACACACACTTCCGAGTCTCTGCGCATACCGCCGCTCGATCTGTCCTCCTGCGATCGCGAACCCATCCACATCCCCGGCAGCATCCAGCCGCATGGCTTCCTTCTCGCACTTGGCCCCGAGGGTCGAGTCGCCGTTGCCAGCACCACCGCGTCCCATTTCCTCGCAATTTCCCCGGAAAAGCTCCTGGGAGCAACTCTCCCCGTGCTCTTCGGACCGCACGCGGCCAAGCTTGAAGCCGCACTCGCCGCCGAGCCGCTCACCGCCGCCACGCGCCTGCTCCCCAGCATCCGCCTCGGCGCGAATACTTTTGAGCCCGTAGCCCACCGCGCTCCGTCCGATGCCGGCCCGCTCACCATCCTTGAGTTTGAACAAGCCCGCGAGCCCTTCGACCCGGAACTTCTGAACGCCCGCCTTTACAACGCCGTCGGCGCCCTCCGCCGTCTCCGTACCGTCGAGGCGATTTGCGAATACGCCGTGGACGAACTGCAGGCGCTCACCCGCTGCGACCGCATCGTCCTCTACCGGTTCGACGAGGCAGGCCACGGCCAGGTGCTCTCAGAAGCCCGGCAAGGCAATTCCTTCGCGTCCTACCTCGGCCTGCGCTTTCCCGCCTCCGACGTCCCCGCCCAGGCGCGCCGCATGTATCTCGCGAACCGCGTCCGCATCATTCCGGACGTCAATTACGAACCGTCGCCCCTGCTCGGCGCTGCAGGCCCCGCGCCTGAGATCGACCTGAGCTCCTCCGTCCTGCGCAGCGTTTCCCCCATCCACCGCGAATACATGCGTAACATGGGCACCGTCTGCTCCATGTCCGTTTCCATTGTGATCGAGGGCCGGCTTTGGGGCCTCGTTTCCTGCCATCACCACGAGCCCCGCTTCCTGTCCCTCCGCCTTCGCTCCGCCTGCGACTTCCTCATGCAGATCGTCGCCTCGGAGATCGAGGCCCATGAGAAATCCAGCCGCCTCGAGCGCGCCCTTCAGGCCCGCTCCACCGCCGGTCGCCTGCTCGCGTCGATGGCCTCCACCGCCGCCCAATCCAGCCGCGACAGCTACCTCGAAGGCCTGACCCGTGCGCCCGGGCTCCTGCTTCAGCTCACCGAAGCCGACGGCGCGGCGATTGTCACTGGCTTGGGCGTCCAGCTGTTCGGCCGCACCCCGTCCGCCTCCCAAACTCTCGACTTGGTCGATTGGCTCGCGAAAAAACCGGACGAGCTCTTCTCCACCCACCGCCTCGCCGCCGCCTACCCCCAAGCCGCCGGGTTCGCCGCCGACGCAAGTGGCGTTCTCTCCGTCGTCATCTCCCGGCTCAGCAACACCCACATCCTTTGGTTCCGGCAGGAGCAGGTTCAAACCGTTCGCTGGGCCGGCAATCCCCATAAGCCCGCCGCGGACCACGGCACCGTTTCCCCGCGTCACTCTTTTGAGGAGTGGAAAGAAACCCTCCGCCAAACCGCCCGCCCGTGGGCTGCCGAGGAGATCGACGCCGCCCGCGAGTTCCGCGCCGCCATGCTTGAAATCGTCCTCAGCCGGGCCGAAGAGCTCGCCGAACTCACGCAAGACCTCCAGGTCGCCAACCAGGAGCTGGAGGCCTTCTCCTACTCCGTCTCCCACGACCTCCGCGCCCCCTTCCGCCATATCTCCGGCTTTGCGGAAATGCTCCGCGACGAGGAAAGCGATCGCCTCACCGACCGCGGCCGCCGCTACCTGGCCACTATCCTCGAGTCCGCGCGCTTCGCCGGCCTTCTCGTGGACGGCCTGCTCGACTTTTCCCGCTTCGCCCGCGCGGAAATCCGCATGGAGTCCGTCGAGATGGAAACGCTCGTCGCCGGCGAGTGGCAATCCGTCTTGGGAGACGAAGCTCGCGACCGCGCCGCGCTCTATGATTTCAGCTGCGGCCCGCTCCCCCGCGTCCTCGGCGACCCGCAGCTGCTGCGCCAGGTCATCCGCAATCTTCTCTCCAATGCCGCGAAATACACCGCCAAGCAGGAGTTCCCGCGCATCCGGGTCCAATCCAACATCCAAAGCCAGGAGTTCATCTTTTCCATCGTGGACAACGGAGTCGGCTTCGACAGCCGCTTCGCAGGAAAACTTTTCGGCGTGTTTCAGCGTTTACATCGTATAGAGGACTTCGAAGGGACGGGTATCGGTTTGGCCAACGTGCGCAGAATCATCAACCGCCACGGCGGCCGCACCTGGGCCCAGGGCGAAACCGGCAAGGGCGCCTCATTCTTTTTCTCCCTGCCGCTCACTTTTCCGCCGGAGCGCGCATGAGCACTCTTAAGCCCATCCTTATCGTCGAGGACAATCCCCACGATCTCGAGCTCACCCTCACCGCGCTCGAAAAAACCCGCCTCGCCAACGAGGTCGTCGTTGTCCGCGATGGAGCTGAAGCGGCCGACTACCTGTTCCGCCGTGGTGACTATGCCCAGCATCCAGCCGGCAATCCCGCCGTTGTTCTCCTGGACCTAAAACTTCCCAAGATTGACGGGCTCGAACTCCTGCGCATGATCCGCGAAGACGATGCGATCGGCCGCACCCCGGTTGTTCTGCTCACCTCTTCGCGCGAAGAGCGCGACGTCATCCAGGGCTACAAACTCGGCGTCAACGCTTATGTCGTCAAGCCCGTCGCGTTTGCCGAGTTCGTCCGCGCCATCCAGGATCTAGGCGTTTTTTGGGCCGTGCTCAACGAGCCGCCACCAGGCAGCGCCCGCGTGGTGCGCAATGGCTGAAGACACCCGGCGCCCCGTCCGCGTCCTCCTGCTCGAAGACAACGCACTCGACGCCGAGCTCGCCACCGCGCGCCTCCGCAAAGCCGACCTCAACCCAGAAGTCACGCTCGCCCGCACCCGCCGCGAGTTCGAAGTTGCGGTCGAGCGCAACTGCTACGACCTCATCCTCGCCGACTATGCCCTGCCCGACTTCGACGGCATCGCCGCCCTCGCGCTGGCCCGCGAACAGTGCCCCGGCATCCCGTTTATCTTCATCTCCGGCCGCGTTGGCGAGGAGGTTGCCATCGACACCCTCCAGCGCGGCGCTACCGACTACGTCCTCAAGCACCGCCTTGAGCGCCTCGTCCCCGCCGTTCTCCGCGCCCTCCGCGAATCCCAAGAGCACTCTACCCGCGTGCAGGCCGAAACCAACTTCCGCCAAAGCGAGCTGCGCTTCCAGCAGGTCATTGAGGCCGTCCCGGAAATGATCTGGGTCGCCGCCCCGGACGGAACCCTGCTGTACAGCAACCAGGCCTGGCGCGACTGCGTCGCCGACAACATGCCCCGCTGGTGCGAAGCCGCTTTGTTCCATCCCGAAGACTACCCCGCCGTCGCCCAGGCCTGGCAAGCCGCCCTCGCCGGGAGGGTTCCTTTCACCCTCGAAGCACGCTTTTTGCGACGCACCGACCAGACTTACCGCTGGCACCTGCTCCGCGTCAGCCCCATCTCCGGCCTCGACGGTCAGGCGGAAATCAACTGGCTCGGCACAGCCACCGACCTCCAGGACCAAAAACGCAACGAGGAAGCCCTCCGCACCGCCGAAAAACTCTCGGTTACCGGCCGTATGGCCGCCTCCATCGCCCACGAGATCAACAACCCGCTCGAGTCCCTCACCAATCTGCTCTTTCTCGTGCGCCTCGAGTCCGAGGGCAACCAGCGCGCCCTCGACTTCCTCGACATGACCGACAGCGAACTCGAGCGCATTGCCACCATCACCCGCCAAACCCTCCAGTTCTACCGCGACCCTTCCACCCCGGTCACGGTCGAGGTTCAGCAACTCGTCGACGAGGTTCTGCGCCTGTTCTCGACCCGTCTGACTGGCAAGCAAATCGAAACCACGGTCCGCATCCACCCCGGCCTCGCATTTGAAGCCATTCAGGGGGAAGTTCGCCAGGTGCTCATCAACCTGATCAACAACGCCATCGACGCCGTCCCCTCCTCGGGCCGCATCGACATTGAAGCCAACCCCGCCCACCAGGGAAGCGAACCCGCTGTCGAGCTCCTGGTCCACGACAACGGCTCCGGCATTACCCCCGAGCAGGCTGCCCGCCTGTTCACCCCGTTTTTCAGCACCAAGGGCGCCCACGGCACCGGCCTGGGCCTATGGGTGTCCAAGGGCATCCTTGAAAAGCACGGCGGCACCCTCCAGCTCAGCACGGAGGACGGCAGCGCGCAAAAACGCACCACCGCTCGCGCCGTCCTCCCCGTCAAGGCAGCTCCGGAGCTCGCTTCGTCCTCGGAAGCGGAACCACCCCGCCTGCCCAGCTAGCAAGGATCCCTCAACGTCGCCCATACTCTCTAGATTCAGGTTACGGCTTCACCTGTTTTTTGAGGGTTTCGATAGCCTCGTCATGGACCCTCTGCGTGGCATAGAACTCCTTCATGTCACGCTGCATTAAGTCCAGCTTGTCATCGACCCGATCGAATCGTTTTCCTAGGTCGGTTCTCAGGTCTTTTGCGTCGGTCCGAAGATCTTTCGCGTCGTTACGGTTAAACAAAATCCCGGCGAAGATGGCAACGATGATTGCAGCGAACTGAAAGTTGTCATGCATGTTCACTCCAAGGGATTCGTATACCAAGAAGCCTAGCACTTGCCTCTCGACGATCGCCCACGTCTTGCCTTCCGGAGTCCCTGGGAAGCGGTATTGCTCGCTGGATGGCTGAGACGTGGGTTCTCCTGAGGAAAGCTCAGGACCGCTTTCCGCAACCAGTCTCCCGCAAAGCCTCCACCGCTCCCTGCAATCGCTTTGTAATCTGCTCCGGAATCTCGCCCGCATCCACCGTCACAGGCTCCCCGATCACCACCACGGGCCGGCTCCGAAACCACCGCCGCTCCGCCCTTGCCGGTATCCCCAGCGCCATCGGCAGCACCGGCACAAAACTCTCCCGAGCCAAAATCCCCAACCCCGCCCTGAACTTGAGGGGGATCCCCTCCGCCGTCCGCCGCCCTTCCGGGAAAATCAGCACATGAAACCCGCGATCCAGAGCCCGTCCCGCATGGGCAAAGCTCGCCCGAAACCCGCTCGTCCGCGGCAGCGGAAACACGTTGAACAGCGCCCTCAGCAGCCAACCCACCGGGGGGCCCCACCATCGCCGGTGCTCCGCGATGGCCGCCGGCAAAGGC
>CAXTVG010000066.1:1088-9066 GCA_964247505.1 uncultured Acidobacteriaceae bacterium | reverse complement strand
GGGGTCAGTGCGCCCGGCGCGACGGGCTCGGGTAAGCCGCCCAGGTTGACGCTTTCCGAGTTGTAGACCACCGCGTAGCCTTCGACCGAGCGGATGCCGCCCTCCTGGACCACACGCAGCTCACGGCCCCGGATGTCGCGCGTTTCCCGCTCATTCCCCTTCGGTTTGCGGTTCATTGGGTGCTCCTTCCGGCGGCTTCGGGGCCTGCTCAAAGATGTTTTCCGTCGTCGCCTGCGCGGGCAGTTGCGCCGCGTTGGCCATGTTGGTCGGGTACAGGTAGACGTCCGCCTCGGGGTCCGCGAGGGTGTTCTCGCCAAGCTCGCGGCGGATGTCGTTGGTCGAGTACCAGCCCCACTGGCGGCCCAGCGCGTAGCCCTTCATTTGCGACTCGAAGTCGCCGCGCAGCCGCTCGCTCAGGTCGAAGCGTGCAAAAAACTTGTTGGCCTTGCGCCCCACCTGGGGCATCAGCTTGCGGTGAATCTCGGCCTCGATCCGCGCGAGGATGGGCCGCAAGGTGTCCTGCACAAACGAGAGCGTCAGCTGGATATACGAGCTGTTTGACACCTTCGAGACATCGCCGATCATGTGCGCCGGAACCCGGAACATCGCCGCGATCTCCGTGCGTTGAAACTGCCGGGTGGCCAGGAACTGCGAATCCTCCGGGCTCATCCCGATAGCCTCATACTTCCACTCGCCGGGCATCACCGCGGTGCGGCCCTGGTTGGAGCCGCCCTGCGCCGCTTCCCAGCTGCTCTTCGCCGCGTCCTGCTGCTTTTCACTCAGCGACGGAGGCCCGGTCAGGATGCCGCCCGGCCGCGAGCCGTTACCGAACCAGCGCGCGCCGAACTTTTCCGCCGCGCGCGTCAGCCCCAACGCCTGCCGGGCTTGCGTCACCGGCGAAATACCCTTCAACCCGTCGAGCGAGAACAGCGGGAAGTGCAGGCAGTCCGCGCTCGCGATCTCGCGCCACTGCCCATTCATCTGCCCCTGCCGCGTCCGATACACAAGCGAGCCGTCCGCGCGGCGAAAGGGCTCGGTCGCGAGCGGGTGCAGCGGGTACAACTCCACCACCTGGCCCGCGTTGTTGCGGACGATCTCGGCGTAGGCGTTCCCGGTCAAGGCCGACCCGCCGCCGATGGCCTCCCAAAAGGTCACCGCCGACATGTCCGAATTCGGCTCGTACTGGAGCAGGTAGTGCAGGTCCTGCTCGATCGCTTCCTTGCGCCCGTCGTCGGTCCGCTCGTAGAGCACGCACGGCAGCGACGCGACCGATTCCGAAAGCACCCGCACACATGCGAATACGGTCGTCACCTGCAGCGCAATGTGCTCGTTGATCGTTTCGCCGGCGGCGGTCTGGTCTCCCGTCGAGAGCCATTTCGCAACCGCGCTCAGGCTGACGCTCGGGTTTTCCGGACTCACCCCGCGGCGTTCGAGCCCAAGCGGGTTCGCGCTTTCGCCCCCGCGTACGGTCAGCGCCCGGATTGACGACAGAATCTCCATCTGAGCCCCTTCGCTACGCCCAAACCTGCGGGCTCCAGTTGATTGCCTGCGGCGCGCCCTTGGCGGCCCGCGCCATCGCGATAAACAGCGCGATCGCCGCGTCGATCTTGTTATCCGGCCTTTGCTTGTCCGGCATCGTGTAGTTGCCCGCCGCGGTTTCCCGCGTCATCACGTTCGACATGCACCAGGTCAACACCGGGTTCCCGTCATGGTGGAAGCGCCCGTCGTAAACCGCTGCTTCCAGCTCTTTCATGGCGGGCGAAAGCTCGGCGGGCGACGGCGGGATCACTACCCGCTCGACGCCCGTGGCCTCGCTCACCCGCTGCGCGTATTGGTCGGCGTAGCGCGCGTCATATGCAAGCTCGCGCGCCTGGAATTTTCCTATGTCGCCGATTGTGTCGGCCTCGATGACGCTGTAGTCGATCGAGGAGCCGAAAGTCGCCGTTAGATGTCCCTGCGCCCGCCAGCGCTGGTAGTGCTGGTTCTCGGGCGCGTCCACCCGATCCTCGGGCAGGTAGGTCCTGCAAAACGCGTAATAGTGCGGCTTCGCGCCGTCCAGGTCGCGCCGGAACAGGGTCACGGTCGCGCTCAGATCAAGCTTCGAAGCCAGGTCTGACCCCAGCCAGCAGGCATCGCCCGCGAACGCCTCCGCCCGCAGCTCTCCGTCCGCGCATTTCGCCCACGCGGCCATATTCATCCAGCCGACCGTGGACTGCATCCACTGGTTCAGGTGCTTGCAGCGAAAAATGTTCTGCTTCGACGGGTTCTGCGCCGCTTCCCGCTGGTCGTTGAGCAGCGTCTCCTCGACGATCGAAATGCCGAAGTTCGGGTTGGCCATGACCAACGCTTCCCGCGTGGTCCAGTCGATCTCCGGGTCGGCCTGGTAAATAATGCCGAACAGCCGCTCGTTTTCGAGAATGCCTCCAAGCACCTTTTCCACGTCGCGCTGCTTGTCGTAGCAAGGCCCTTCGATACTCGATCCGGCGGTCGAGATGATGCAAACCAGGGATTGCTGGCGCTTGACCGCGCCGGTCTTAAATGCGTCGTAAAGCTCGGAGTCCAAGTGCTCATGCATCTCGTCGATGAGCGCGCCATAGGGAGATGCTCCATCACCCGGCCGCCGCACCACAGGAAGAAAGCGCGAGCGAGTGCGGGGTTGGGTCAAGGCCTTGGCCGCGACCTCGATCCCGAACTTATGCCGCAGCGCGGGCACCATCTCGACAATAGCCTTAGCCGGGCGAAACACCTCCCAAGCCTGCTTTTCTGTCTTCGCGCCGCAGTAAACCTCCGCGCCGCCCTCGCCATCGAAAAACGCGAGCCAAAGCCCCAACCGCGCGATCAGAGGGCTTTTGCCGTTGCCGCGCGGCACCAAAATGAACGCCTCCGTGTATTTGCGTAAACGGGTATGCCGGTCTACCCAGCCGAACATATTCGCGACGCAGAAGCACTGCCAATCCTCGAGCTTGAGCGGCTGCCCCTGCAGAACGCCTTTCTCGTGCGGAACCAGCTCGCAGAACCGGCAAACAGCGTCGGCCTTGGCGCGGTCAAACGTCCACCGGCTTCCCGCCGTTTCGAGGTCGCGCAGATGCCGCTCACACGCGAGCCTCGTCCACTTGCTCGCCAGCACCTCGCCTGCGGCGATCCGCCGCGCATACGCCGTTGCTCGCTCCGCGTAGCTACTGGACGGTGCTGAAGCTGTCCCACTCGTCTTTTTCTTCCTGCTTGCTGCCATGCACCTTGCTCCGGTCCGCGGGCGTAAGCCCCAGCTTGCCCAGCAGGATCGTCAGCTGCGATATCTCCCCAGTGCAGATTGACCCGCTCCGCGCTTTCCGCATCAGACCGCAGGCCAGCTCCACCGCCCACCGGTCGCTGTTGCTCAACACGCCCGGCAACGCCATCGAGGCCAATTCCTGCCAGATCGCGGCCTCGGCCTTCGTGAAATGCTTCGGCGCAGCTCCAAGCGGCCCGGCGGGAACCGGCTCCGTACCCCGCGCTTTGTACCTTTTCGGATCTTTCGCGATCGCTCCAGAAGCCTTGAGCACCGCCGTCGCCTTCCGATGTGCCGGCATCGCTCTCTCTACCCCCTCGACCCTGAACTGCGGATGCAAAAAAACGACCAATGCGCGGTTGCCGGGCGTCAGCGCCCGAACTATATCGACCCCCTACCCCGTTAAAGCGGCGGAGCGATGTCGCCGTTAACGCCTTACGTGTGCCTCCGAGCGTTGCCGAAACCGCCGTCCTCGGTCACCGTTTTACGGCTATGGCACGGCCCGCACAAGCTTTGCAGGTTGCCGAGATCAAGCCGCGCACCGCCGCGTGCGATCGGCACAATGTGGTCCACATCGGTCGCCGTCTCCGGCCGCCCGTCGCGCAGGCAATGCCGGCACAGATAGTTATCCAGCCGCAGCCGCTCCGCGCGGACGCTGCGCCAGGCTGTGTCATAGCCGCGCGCGCTGCTTGAGCCGCGTCGATGGTCATACTGCTGCTGCCGCTCGACCGCATGGTCCGCGCACCGTCCGCCGTCGGTCAGTGCCGAACAACCAGGGTGGGTACACGCCCGTTTGGGCCTATTTGCCAACAGCGCGCTCCTTGCTCGGCAAGCCGTTGACTGGGAAGCTCGGAAGCGGCACTGCCGGAACACCGGGCAAGTTTTGCGGCGGTTGTTGCGACGGCGCATCCGGTACGTGGGTAAGAACCTGAGTGATGGCAACGCGCCCGTTGGGGTGATGCCGGTAGTACCAGGCTTGGCCGATGTCGACGCCGAGCAGTCCGCCGAGCGGCCCGAACACAGCCCAGAACAGCGGCGCGCGTACACAGCCTACAACCGTTTTCGCAGCCATCGCGGTCGTGACAACATTCAGCAGAAAGTCGAGAGCTTTTTCTTTGGTGCGAAAGTTTGCGGTCTGCTTTTCAACCGCATGGATCGCCTCGGTAAGCCGCTCGGTTGCGTTTTCCATACGTTCGACGCGCGCATCGCGCTTGGACCCAGCTTCGAGGTGGTCCTCGTGTTGGCGGTTCTGGTCCACGCGCATCATGGTCAGCGTGGAGCTCAGCGTATCGATCCCGTTGCGCAGGGTGTGTTCCATGGAACGCTGCCTGCGTTCGATCTCCGCGAAGCGCGGCTCGAAGTGGTCGCGCTGCTCATTTGTCGCGCGCAGAACGCACAGCTCGATCTCGCTGCGGGTCAATCCATCAAGCTCGTGAATGCCTTTTGCTTCGGCTTTTTTGCGCGCCGGACGCTTTGTAGTCCCGCCCGGATTCATGCATTGTCCTCCGAGCAATTCTTAATTGCGCCGCCAATTACAGCGGCAGCTCGAAAACTACTTCACGCACACGCACTCCTCGGTTGATACGCTGCCAACACCGCTCGCGCTCGCGCGCTTCCGTCCAGGTGTTCCCAGATCAACCGCGTTCCAAGCGACATCGCCTTGAGCCGCTCGTCCGGCAACGGGCCGACAACCCGTTCGCGCCGGGATTCATTGCCGAGCGAGTCGCGATGCACGTAACACTCAACCTGGCAGATCAGGAAATATCGCCCGTTACCCCGGCCCTGCATCACTCCCGCGCCGTCTCTCCACCACGCGTCGGCGGTTTGGAATGTCACAAGCAGGTTGGATTGATGAGTTTCCGGGTTTTGGCCGAAACGGTACACCGGCACGCGAATGCTGCGGGCAATCTGAGCGATTTTTCGGCGCAGGAGGGCCTCCGGGATCAATCGAAGCGTGAAAAGCCGTAAGGCTTGGGGACACGCGGGCCCGGCACGGGGAATGTGCAAAGCGACTATGACACACTGATCCGCTGTTGCAGAAGAGCCGCATGTATTACGGAAGTGCTTTTTACGCTGTAATTCCTACCCTCTAACACGGAAGTGGAAGAAAGTGCGGCGTTAAGCAGTGGATGGTGGTGAACGAAGAGTGCAAGTTCCAGTCGGTCGGAAACGCCGGTCTTGTCGTAAATGCCGCGCAGGTAATTTTTGATCACCTGCTCGGTGGTTCCCAATTTCTCGGCGATGACTTTGTTTTTGAAGCCCTGGGCGATTAAGCCTGCTACAGACTTTTCCTTGGGCGCAAGCCGCTCGAGTACCCTTTTGCCGACGATATCGAGCTCGACCGAGCACTGCTTATTCACAAACTTTTCGCCGCGCGCGACCGCGCGGAATCCCTCGCACAATGCCCTGGCTGAGACGGCGCGGTTAACGATGCCGTGCACGCCGAGGGCGATCAGTGGATGCACGTCCTCGCCCACCTCCACCAGCGCAATCCCGCGGCTCCCGTTGGCGGTCAAGGATTGCACAATGGGCTCCGGCGGCGCAGCCAGCGTGGAGCTCCACAGCACGATAGATTTCGGGTTCGCCGTGATCGCCGCGCGCAGCTCCGGCAAGGATGCGCACTGCGCAGCTATGGACAATCCATCCTCGAAGCCGATAACGCGCACAATGCCCAAACGAAAAATAGCCTGGTTGTCCGCGAAAACAATACTCGTCACGCGCGCCTCCTGCAGCTGCAAAACGTCATAGCCCATACAGGCTTTGAAGACATGTGCCCGTCTGCGAGCCGGATACGGCCGTACACCCGCTGAAAACCCGGGTGCGCGGTGTGCGCGCAGTGTGGGCAGTCGTGCGCTACCGACGCGGTCCGCTTTCGCAGCTGTGCACGCTGAACCGCGGCAATAAAGCGCCCAAGCTCCGGCCAGCGCGTTTCACCGCGCCCGATCTCCTCGTTTCCAAGCTCGATTACCGCCTGCTCGACGACGTCGAGGTCGTAGCGTGCCAGCGCCGAAACGTACAGTCGCAGGTCGTCGGCCGAGCACTTAGCCTGGCGAGCGGATGCCAAAGACATCAGCAGCGTCTCCAAGCGCGGTTTCTCCGCGCCGGTACTGCTCAAGCGCGGCGCGGTTGTGTTCATCGCGGGTTCTGAAGCCTGCGTCTCCACGGGCGTTTTTCCTTTCATCCTGCGATTTCGCGAGCCAGCGCTGCACAAAGCGCGGCATTCCGTTTGCGGTTTTCTTCGGGTTTACATCAAGCCACGCCTGCATTTTGCGCAGCTCCGCCCCGACGTCGACGTCCGGGTAGAAGGCCGCCCACTTGACCGAATCGGACTCGCTCATCTGCCACTCCCGCACTGGACCCACGCACGCGAACCGGGCGGCGGGCGGAGCACCGGCTTCGCGATCGCGAGATCGCGGAGCTACCGCCTTCGGTCCTGGTCCTGATACAGGTACAGGTACAGGTACAGGTACAGATACAGATACAGCGGCGACACCTCGCGAATCCTCGGCGAGGCTTCGGTGAGCTTTCGACGAATCCTCACCGAAACTGTCCGAATGTTCGGGCAATTTCGACGAGGAAGGGCGCTCGATCTTTTGGTGGCGGTTGAAGTTGAGGACTTCGATGTAGGTCGAGCCATCGACCTTGTAGCGGCGCGTCATGCCCTCGCGCTCGGTCTCCGCGACCCATTCGTCAACCAGAGCGCTGATCTCGCCGTCATACGGGTAGAGGAGGCTCGCGAGGATTTGCGAGGAGCCCCGAGCCCTTCCCTCGTCATCCACAATGGTCCAAAGCTGGATGAAGAACAGTCGCGCTTCCCTCGAAAGCCGCCCCACGGACTCCGATTGCGGGAACTCGGGTTTGATCGTGCGTATACGCCCCATCGGCTTATCGTCCCATCCTTACGGGCTGCCGCAGCTTGGCCCAGATTTCCTTGCGAACTACATCCGGAAAGCTATCAACGACGGTGCGCAGCTCGCGGAACTCGGCCGCCGTCATCGTGCCCTTGCGGCCGTTGCCTGCTTCGGTCGCGAAGGCGATGTTTTCAAGCGTGAACCCGCCGCCACGCGAGGCCGGCAGGATGTGGTCGGCGGCGAGATTCGCGAGGCGCAACTTGTCGCCCGAGTACGGGCACGTGCCCACCGCGAACGCGGCGCGGGCCAGGCCCCGGAACTCTTCGACGCTGTACGCGACCGCGAGTTTATGCTTCGCCGCGCGCTGTACTTGGCCTCCATAAATGGAGCCTATTTTGCGCCGAAAGGCCGACTCCGCCGCGGCCAGTTTCGTCCGCTTCCGCTCGTCGGAGCGGGTGGCGCGTTCGGTTTTCGCGTCCGCCTTGGCCTGCTTGCGCGCGGCCTGCTCCTCCGCTTTGGCCTGCTTGCGCAGCGAGGCCGCGCGCGCGCGCTCCTCGGCCCGGATGCGGCGGTTCTGTTGGGTGTTTGTTTCGCTCGCCACTTACAGCCCTTCCGGGGCGATCTCGCCAGACTTAATCCGAAAAGCTTCGGAGCCGTCATAAAGCTCTTGGTAGGTCATTTGAAAGCCGGAACAAAAAGCGGCTTTCGCGAGAGCCAACTGTGCGATCTTGCGCGCTCGCTCACTCGCGGCGAGCTCTGCAAGGAGCTGCGCGATGTACTCTTCCGTCGTATACGGGTGCTGCTTGGTCCCCGGCTGGTGCGTCCCGCCCAATGGATCTGGGTCAGTGCAGCCGGTGCA
>CAXTVG010000066.1:0-1078 GCA_964247505.1 uncultured Acidobacteriaceae bacterium | reverse complement strand
TTCTCCACTTTCCCCTCCTGCTTAAACAGCGCAACCTGCAGCCGTCCGGCGTAAATCCGCACCAGGTGCGGATAGAAAACCTCGCGCGTACCGTAAACGTGCGTAACACATAGCTCGCCAATGGCGACGCGGCATTCGGGGCACTCCACCAGCAGCGCGTTCTCGCGGTCGCCGATCATGCTGTTGTCCGCGTCGCCGCAGCTTGAGGAAAGCGCTTTTCGGTCCGGGCTTGTTCCCTGGTGTGGTACTTAGCCTGATGTTTTAACCAGAGATCCAAGTTCTTGACGCGCCATGCCAGTACATCCCGTTCGCGCCAGCGCAATCTGGTTTTTCCGTATCCAGACGCGTCTTTTATCGGAGCCGGAAAAGTTCCCCGCCTCACGCGGCTCATGATGTTCGAGCGGGTTAAACCAGTAAGCGATTCAACTGAAAACGAGTAAATAAGTTCTGTGTTCACGCCGTCTCCTCCACCGCTTTCTCCACCGCCGCGCCCACCGTCTGCTGCGCGAGCGCGTACCGCTCCGGGTGGCAGTCCTCGAGCTGATGCCCGAAATCCCGCCCGCACCGCGCCATCGCGTACCAGCACATCTCGCCCGTCGGCGCTTTGCACGCCGGACAGGTCACGAGCATTGCCGTGTCGTTGTATGTGCTCATAAGCCCTCGTTTACGAGGTCCATCATCTCTGCGCTTGCTAGAACCCGCCAACTCCCGTTCGGGCGCATTTCGCGAATGCAAACGAGTTCGAGCTTCTCGTTTTCCTGCGGAGAACTCCAGGGGTAAGCTTCCCCGTGCTGCATGAGCCGGTACCAGTATTCCCGTTCCGGCGCGGGCGCTTCGAGCATTAGCTGGTAATTGCTTTCTTCAACGTCTCCGCAATCCCCCTGTAAATTCCAGCAGTAACTCGATCCGCCGAAAAACCCCCTCAAAGGATGAGGGTTATCGCTGTATATGCTCGCATCCGTTAGGTGCGAAACAGGCCTGCCCTCAGACGTAAACGGCTTCCAGCCCTGTTTCCACTTGTCTAGGTTGAACGGCACAAGTCTCATCGCGCCACCACCCTCCCCACTTTCACTTTCAA
>CAXTVG010000065.1:0-9097 GCA_964247505.1 uncultured Acidobacteriaceae bacterium | reverse complement strand
AATCCCCTCGCGCCCGTAAACAGTCAGGTACACCGTCGCCATCAGCGCCACCAATGCCTGGTTGGTGCAGATATTCGAGGTCGCCTTTTCCCGCCGGATGTGCTGCTCGCGGGTAGAGAGCGTCAGCACAAAACCCCGGTTCCCGTTCTTATCGCGAGCCTCGCCGACCAGCCGCCCCGGCATCTGGCGCAGGTATTTCTCCTTCGCCGCGAGCACCCCGCAGTACGGGCCGCCATAGCTCAGCGCGACCCCAAAACTTTGCGCCTCGAGCGAAACGATGTCCGCTTCCACCGGAGGCCGCACCGCTCCAAGCGAGATCGCCTCGGCAATGGATACAACCAGCAGCGCGCCTTTCGCGTGGGCGATCGCGGCAATCGCGGGAATATCCTCGACCACGCCGAAGAAGTTCGGCGACTGCACCAGCACGCAGGCTGTTTCGCCGGTGACCGCGGCGTCCAGCGCTTGGAGATCGATCCGCCCATCCGCCCCGTAGCTCACCTCAGTCTGGCGCGTCCCCTGGTGCTGGGCGTAGGTCGCCAGCACTTCCCGGTACTCCGGATGCACGGTGCGGGCCACCACAAAGTGGTCTCGCCCGGTCACGCGCACCGCCATCATCACCGCTTCCGCCGCGCCGGTCGAGCCGTCATACATGGAGGCGTTCGCGATATCCATGCCGGTCAGCTCGCAAATCATGGTCTGGAACTCGAAGATGGCCTGGAGCGTGCCCTGGGTGATTTCGGCCTGATACGGCGTGTAGCTGGTCAGGAACTCGCCGCGCTGCACGATCGTATCGATCACCACCGGCCGGTAATGCCGGTAAGCGCCCGCGCCCAGAAAGCTCGTGTACCCGACGGCATTGCGCGCGGCAGCCTGCTTGAAGTAATCGATGATCTCGGACTCGGCCATCTGGCGCGGCACATCGAGATCGCGCGTGAGCCGGAATCGCTCGGGGATGCTCGAGAAAAGTGCGTCGATAGTAGGAGCCCCAATCTCTTGGAGCATGGCCCGGCGCTCCGGGTCGGATTTCGGAAGGTAACGCATAGCTATAGCATCTCTCCTTTCGCAAACCTTGCCAATACGGGAGCGGGAACCGTGCTTCATCCCGCGGTTAAACCCGCGGCGCTTCCTAGCCCCGTCAGGCGAACGAGTGCGGCTCTCACCGGGCCCGGCGGGGTTTGGCCTAATCAGCGTGGGTGAACTCAAGGCAAATCGCGCACACAGGCAAAGTGAAGCCCCTGCCCGGCTTCAACTTAGTGGCCCGTTTCTTCTTTCACGAACTTCTCGTAATCCTCAGCGGTCAGGAGCGAACCGGCCTCTGCGGGATTGCTGAGGGTCAGGCGCATGATCCACGCACCGTGGGCGTCGCTGTTCACCTGCTCGGGCGTTTGGCTGAGCTCTTCGTTTACCGCTTCAACCACGCCGGACATGGGCGAATACAAGTCGGATACAGCCTTCACCGACTCGACCGAACCGAAGACCTTGCCTTTTTCAACGCGCGCGCCGATCTTGGGCGTTTCCACAAAAACGATGTCACCGAGCGTGGATTGGGCGTGGTCGGTGATGCCTACGGTGCCGACCCCGTTTTCCACGTGAATCCATTCGTGCTCGCGGGTATAGCGGTACTGCTCGGGGTAGCTCATGCGTCTCCTACTGCGCGGCCTTTTTCGGGCGCTTGTAAAACGGAATTGGAGTGGTGCGCGCTTTGGCCATCGCGCCGCGAATCTCGACCATCACTTCCCTGCCCGGGTTCGCGGCGAACTCCGGCGGCAGATAGGCGAGCGCGATGTTGCGCTTCAAAAACGGCGCGGGCGAGCCGCTGGTGACCTCACCGAGCGGCTTTCCGTCCTCGTCGAGCACACGATAGCCGTCGCGCGCGATGCCGCGGTCGATCATTTCGAGGCCCACCAGCCGCCGCGTCGGGCCGCCTGCGTCCCGCACCTTCCGCAGCGCCTCGGCCCCGGTAAACTCCACGCCCTTGTCGAGCTTGGCGTAGCGGTCCAGGCCGGCCTCGTACACATTGATCGAGTCTGAAATCTCATGCCCGTAGAGCGCCATCGCGGACTCAAGCCGCAGCGTATTGCGCGCGCCCAGCCCGCACGGCTGGATGCCGAACTCCTCGCCCGCGCTCATGATCTCGCCCCACACGCGGGTACCCGTCGCCTCGTCCGAGGGGATGTAAATCTCGAAGCCGTCCTCGCCGGTATAGCCGGTGCGGGCGATCAGCACGTTATAAACCCCCGCGACCTTGCCCCAGCGGAACCAGTAATTCTTGATCTCCCCGAGCGGCGTGTCCGTCAGCTTTTGCAGCACATCCACCGCGCGCGGCCCCTGGATGGCAAGCTGCGTGTAGTAGTCCGAGTAATCGGAAACGTGGCAATCGAAAGGCCGCGACTGCTCGCGAATCCAGCCGTGGTCTTTCTCGCGGGTGCTCGCGTTGATGACGATCAGGTAATCGTTCTCGCCCAGCTTGTGTACCACAATGTCATCGACAAACGTCCCCTGCGGATACAGCATCGCGGAGTAGTGCGCCTGGCCCACCTGGAGCTTCGAAGCGTCGTTCATGGAAAACCGCTGCACCGCGGCGAGCGAGCCCGGCCCGCGCAGCTGGATGTCGCCCATGTGGCTTACGTCGAAGATACCGACGCCGGTCCGGACAGCCATATGCTCGGCCGTAATGCCGGAATACTCCACCGGCATATCCCAGCCGCCGAAGTCGACCATCTTGGCCCCGAGGGCGCGGTGCACGGAGTTGAGCGCGGTTTTGCGGAGAGTTTGAACAGTAGACACGGCGTACTTGTACCCACTTTTACGGTATCACGCAGACGCCGTGGGCTCGGTTGCCCACCCATGAGGACGCCACGAGTACGGGTGCCCCACGTCCCGATTCCGGGGTCCCCGGCGAGCGGTCCTTGCTCGCTGGGGTAGTTAAGACGTGGGTTCCAGTCCGTGCGACAACCTAGTCGTGCGAAACCTGCCAGCCCTTATCCGTGTTGATCAGCGTCGCCTTGTCCACCCGGCTTCCGGACATATCCGCCTGAATGGTGGGAAATGCAGTCTTCATCTCATTCGTTTGCGCCCAGTCCGGCACACCAGCGACCGAGTAGTGATACTCCACATTCGCAATCTGCGCGCCGTTGTTATCGCTGGACGTCGTAAAGCTGTCCACCGAGGTCACATTGCGGCGGCCGAAGCAGAAGTTGCCCGCGCCGGGCTGGTCCGGGTCCGGGGTCCACAGCGAGCGGCCCTTCGACGACAGGTCGTAGTCGTTGACCTGCTTCGAGCTGAAAATAAACTGCTTTTTCTGCGCCGAAGTGCGCGTCAGCAGGCCGGCATCGGTCAGGGCGTCATAGCCCGTGCTCTGGTCGCCCTTGTTCGGGTCGGCCTCCACTGGGAACTTCACCGGCGTGGACCAAATGCACGTCGGGTGGGCGTTGTAGTAGTTCCCGATCGCTGTCTTGAAGTTGTCCTTGGAAGGAGCCTTTTTGCTCTGGCAGCCGGCAGCGGCGGCGAGAAAAACGCAAAGCACGGTCGAGGTAAGGCGTTGATTCCGCATGGGTCGTTCCTTTCTCACGCGTATGGGATGCACGCCGCCGGAAAGTGGAAAGAGCTGGGCTATACTAGGTCCGCCCTCGCTGTTTTATTAGCACGCGTTCAGGGCAAAAGGAGCCGGCTCCCCTGATCGACCAGGTTGAAACACCGCGGACAGGGTCTCCTTCCGCCGCTCAGATTGTTGTCGTGGTCCCCTGCTACAACGAGGCCAAGCGCCTGCGGACCGACGCCTTCGCGGACTTCCTGTTCAGTCCCGAAAGCGCGGGAATCGAACTGCTGTTGCTGAACGACGGCAGCCGCGACGCCACCCTTTCCGTGCTCGAAGCACTGCGGGCGCGCTTCCCGGACCGCATCCGCGTGCTCGACAAGCAGCCCAACGGCGGCAAGGCCGAAGCCGTGCGCTACGGGATGCTCCACGCCCTCGCGCTGCCCGGTTGCCAAGTCACCGGGTTTTGGGACGCGGACCTGGCCACGCCGCTCACCCAAATTCCCGACCTCGCCCGCGTGCTGCTCGCCGATCCGAACCTCACCATGGTCTTCGGCGCGCGCGTACGACTCCTCGGCCGCAACATCCAGCGGCAGCCCCTGCGGCACTACCTGGGCCGCTGCTTCGCGACCACCGCGTCCTCCCTGCTGCGGCTCCCCATCTACGACACCCAGTGCGGCGCGAAGCTGTTTCGCGCCACCCCCGAGCTCACCGCGGTCTTGGCCGAGCCGTTCCAATCGCGCTGGATCTTCGACGTCGAGCTGCTCGCGCGCTTTATGGCCCGGCACCGCGGCTCACCCCGCGCCGTCCGCGACCATATCTACGAGTACCCTCTGCCCGAGTGGACCGATGTCGCCGGCTCCAAGGTCGGCTCCATGGATTTCTTTAAAGCATTCGGCGAGCTGTACAGCATTTACCGGCGCTACCTGTCGCCGTAGCTCAGACTCGCCGGACAGTTCTTGCTAAATTGTCACGGGGCGTTGCCGGCCGGCAAGGTAATACGCATAGAATGCAGCGGTGAAGACTATTGCCACGACAAGTTCGGTTTCGGGCAATGGCCTGTATAGCAGAACCGTTTTAAGACGGCTTGCTCTGTGAATGTCGGCATGGCGAGTAAGCGTCAGCCTGTTCAAGAACTGGTGCGCCGTGCTCAAAGTGGAGACCAGGAGCAGAAGAAATGCCGGGTAGCCCCAACTTTTGCGCCAGGCGAGCAGAACCGCTGTTGCCGGGAAGAGCAGGAGCAGCGCCCGCGTGTCGTACTGCCGATGGTAGATCGGCAGAAGCATAATGCATGCCATGCTCCCCAGCGCCAACAGATGCTTCTGGACGCTGTTGGGCATGTAAATAGCCGGACGCAGCCACGCACTCAGTAGTAACGCAGTGACCAACATAGCCAGCACTCCTGACAGAGTGGCGCTGCCGGTAAAAGCTGCGAAAAAAGGAAGAAGATTTGCCATATTGACGGCTTCGGTGCTGCCCCGCATGGGGTCGTTGACGTTGCCGCTGGATGTGTTGCCGTGCAGATTCGCGCGAAGGTCTGTAAGCCAGTGCGCGGAGGCGGGATGGGACGCGCACCAGAATGTACCGCCGGCGACGATCAGCACTGTCAACAGGGCAATTGCGAGAAAGCTCCTACGAAATCGGGGTCCTGCGAACAGCAAGTAGCCAATTGGCAGGGCTGCGTCGTGCGGCTTGAGCGCGAGAGCGACCGTAAGCAGGATTACCGCGATCCAGGCCGGCTTACTGCGCAGCAGGCACCAGAAGCCGATCACCAGCAGCGCAATGACCGGACCGGAAATCTGCCCAAGCATAAGCAAGATCGTGCTGCTGACAGCAAACATCGACAGGACCACGAGCGGCCCCAGGGCGGCGAAGGGTAGGCAAAGTTCAGCGGTCGCCAGAACTGCGAGTGAAAATAGAGCCGCGATGACCGCCAGCCACGCATTCTGCGCGAGCCTATATGGCAGGGCGGCTACAGGTGCCAGCACCGCAAAAGAAAATGGTGGATACAACGCCGAGTAGGGCTGGAAAACTTGATCGTCGTCGTCAACACCCCCAGCCTGGAGAAATACCTGCCGGGTCTGGTCCTCACTGTATGGGTTGCAGCCCTTGAGCAGACAGCGAGCGCTTGCATAGGGCTGCTTGAAATCGCGGAACCGGAGGACTTCGCGCTCGTCGTGCAAACCGCGAAGGAGGAAAACGGCGACGCTCAGCAAAACGAGCAAGAGCGCGATCTGCACCGGTCTACTCCGAGCTGCGTGCGATACCTGCATCGCATCTGCGGACAAGCGCTGGTGTGAGCGTTGCGAATAAGTTTGCACTCCGCAGGTTATATCTGGAATGTTTTTGGAAAACAAGCAAAGTGTGTCGATACTCGATCAGTTTCGCGCAAGATGCGGTGCCGCACTAGGGTCTGCCGCAATCGAAGTTCTGCGTTCTCCCATGCCGAACAAAATCAGAAGCGGTACTGCCACTAAACCGCTTACCAGAGCTGTAAGGCTGCGCAAGCGCGAAGCGGGCACAAAGCTGAGCTGGACATCTTTTGCATTCGCAGGCAATTGCAGGGTGATCAACCCGCTTGAATCGGTCGAAACTGCAATCTTCCGGCGGCCGTGATTCGTTTGCGCTCGCCAGTAGGGATAGGCAAACACGTTGAAAGTGAGGGTACAGGGTGCCTCGCTTCCAATTGCAGCCGTAATCGTATTGGGCACTCGCCGGATGCGAAGAGCGGTTTTCGCATCTGCGGACGGGCTGCGTCGAAGCTGACGGCTGACGGCGGCGCGGTAGCGGGGACGTACTCGTGCATGCCTTCATAGCCCTGCATCCAACGGTTCCGAGCAGTCTGCAGATCAGGAAAATGCTCAAAAGAAAACAGATTATGGGAAAAAAAGAAGAACGGGTACAGACTAAAAGAGATCATCAGGACTACTACGGCGGAGCGGAACCGCTTGCTGCCCCGAAGCCCGATCACCAAAAACACCGCCGCGAGCGAGAACAGGCCAAGAAAGCGGAAAGCGAACGCAACATAGGCTAGCTGAGGAAGAACTCGCCAGACTGGGATAGAAAGCGGCTCTTCGAAGAAGAGCATGAGAAACAGGAAGGTAATAAACGGGGAGAGTCGTAAGGCATTCGGCTGCCGCTGCCGCCAAAAGGCAGCAAGTAAAAGGAAGCCGAGTAGCACCGCCGAACAGTCCATGAAGTAGATAAAGGCGTGCGGCGGCGGAATATGACGAAAAAGGAGCGAGTTGCGAAAATCAAGCGTGTGCAGTAGTCCTTGTGTCTGGATGAGCTTGCTCTCCGCGAGAGCAGGCAATAGGCGGAACGCCGAAGCTCCAAGCGCTCCGGCCTCGGCCAGCGCGAAGAGAACAAGCGGCTTGGCCGACCGGCGCTGCCAAGCTACAACAACCGCGGTGCACCCAAGTGAGTAAAACAGCACGATCGAACCGGGGATGTTCGTCAACCAAGCCAAGGCCAGAAAAAGCGCGAGCCCAGGCACAGCTTTCGGTCGCGCCTCGACGGTGCCAATGTAAAAAAAGAGAAAAAGAAGCGGAAGCATTGCCAGTACCCACACTTCCGCAATGGCATAGCGAATGACCACGCAGGAAAGCAGATACCAATTCCACATGTAAGCGACGGAAGCGAGCAGACGGTGCCGCTCGCCGACGAGCCGACCCCAGGCCACCCACATCGAGGCCGCCGCCGCGAAGAGGGCAAGCCATGCCACCGCTCCCGGCAAAAGCCGCAGCGGTACCACGAATGAGAGCAGTCCGCCGACCAGGAATGAAAGCGGCGGATAGAAGCAAAAACGGGGTTCTCCGTAGCCGTACTGCGCCGATGCTGCCCAACCTAGCCGCCACTCATGCGCCTGCCAGGCAGCGTGCAGCTCTAACCACGAAGGGATATGGAAATCGAAGTCCTGGCCTCCATACCCGAACAGAATCCACAGCGGTATCGGTAGCAGCGCCAACAGCGGCAGCAGCAAAAAACTGCGATCAAAGCGAGGCCTAGGCAATCCGGTCTTCTGTGGAAACATATGATGCGGGCTTGAAACGCCGCCGATCTCCGGTATATGCGCTGCGCGTGGCATGTGCCGCGGAAGAAACGCGAGCAGCAAAGGAGGTCGGAGACGAGCGCAAGGGACCTTTCCGTGGATCGTAGGAGTTCGTTCCGGTCCCAGCCTACAGGACAGCCCACCTTTCTTTTCTGAAATTCGTCTCCTGTTTCTCACAATCGGAACAGTTGTTCAGCAGCACATAGCAGAAACACAGCCGCGAGCGAAAACAGCCCCTCAAACCGGAACGCAAATCCGAGGTACGAGAGCTGCGGCAGGAATCTCCAGAGTGGGGTCGAAAGCGGTTCAACAAAAAAAGCGTAACCGCCGCGAAAATGACAAGAGGCGCAAGACGGAAGGCAGGACGCGCGTTCCGCAGCTTCCATGCCGCAGGCAGTAGTAGCAAACTGAGCAGTACGGGCGAACCGACGATAAAAAACTGCAGCGAGTGGGGCGCGGCCATGTGCGTGCCCAGAAGCGAACCGCGGAAATCGAGTGCGCGCAGCATCTGGCGCGCCTGGATGAGCTTGCTTTCCGCAAACGCCGGCAAGATGCGAAACGCCGCCGCCCCAAGCGCTCCAGTTTCAGCCAGCGCGAACAGCACAAACGGTTTGGGTGATCGGCGTCCGAAGGCCAAAACAGCCGCCGTGAATCCAAGCGAATAAAACAGGACGATCGAACTCGGGATATTCATCAACCAAGCCAGTGCCAAAAGGAGTGCAAGCCCCGGCACGGCATCGGCGCGCCCGTCCACTGCAAGAAGGTAGAAAAACAGAAAGATGAGCGGGAGCAGCGCCAGTGCCCAGACTTCAGCGATGGCGTAGCGAATGACGACGCAGAAGAGCATGTACCAATTCCACATGTAGGCGATAGAGGCCAGTAAACGATGCCGCTCGCCCATCAGCCGTCCATACGCCATCCACATGGACGCGCCGGACGCAAACAAAGCTAGCCATGCCACAACCCCCGGCAAAATGCGTAACGGCAATACGAACGAGAGCAGCCCGCCGATCAGGAACGAGAGCGGCGGGTAAAAGCAAAAGCGAGGCTCGCCGTAGCCGTACTGAGCCGCTGCGGCCCAGCCTAACCTCGACTCATGCGCCTTCCATGCCGCATGCAGCTCCAGCCACGAAGGAACATGAAAATTAAAGTCTTGACCGCCATACCCAAACACCACCCACAAAGGAACCGGTAGCAATGCCAAAAGGGGCAGCAGAAAAAAACTCGGGCTGAATCTGGGGCAAGATACGCCGGTGCGCCGCGGCAGGAGGGTGGAAAAGATACTGCTGTTTAAAGTGTTTTTGAGCTTTGGTGCGTAGTGGGTCTGCATACTCGCGTTCGATCATACGGTCGAAAGGCGCAGGAATGAAACCATTGGGCTACTTTGCCGTGCAGCCCCGTTCCGAAACGGCATTCGCGTTTTCTCCTCGCGAGCATCTTCCACAAAAAAACGAAAGCCCGGCTTTCGCCGGGCCCTCGTTTTGCGCGAAGCGCAGCTAGCCCCACCGCAG
>CAXTVG010000064.1:2293-9239 GCA_964247505.1 uncultured Acidobacteriaceae bacterium | reverse complement strand
GCCCGCGATCTGACCCGCCGCAAGGGCGCGCTCGACGGCGGCGGCCTGCCCGGCAAGCTGAGCGACTGCTCCGAGCGCAACCCCGACCGCTGCGAGCTGTACCTGGTCGAGGGCGAGAGCGCCGGCGGCACGTCGCGCCAGGGGCGGGACAGAAAATATCAGGCGATCCTGCCGCTCAAGGGCAAAATCCTCAACGTCGAGAAAGCCCGCTACGACAAGATGCTGGGCCACGAGGAAATCCGCGCCATGATCACCGCGCTCGGCTGCGGGATCGGCAAGGACGATTTCGACCCTTCCAAGCTGCGTTACGGCAAGATCATCCTGATGACGGACGCCGACGTGGACGGCTCGCATATCCGCACCCTTTTGCTCACCTTCTTCTTCCGCCACATGCAGGAGCTGATCAAGCGCGGGCACGTGTTTATCGCGCAGCCGCCGCTGTATCGCATCAAGAAGGGCCGGTTCGAGCAATACATCAAGGACGACCGCGAATTTGTGAGCGTGATGGTCAAGCGCGCGTCCGAAGGCATGATCGTCAAGTACGGCACCGGCGAGGACGGTGGAGCGAAAGGCCAGCTCGAAGGCGCGGCCCTGACCCGTTTTATGGGCCAGCTCAACGAGTACCTGGGCTTCTTCGATAAGGTAAACCGCCGCGTCCGCAACGATGAGGTCGTGACCCTTCTCGCCGAGCAGCAGCTGGCCAAGCGCGCCGACTTTGAAGAGCCCGCGAAGCTCGAGGCCATCCACGCCGGCCTTGAAAAGCTGGCCGCGACCTACCAATTCAAGTCGGTGCAATCGCCCGTGTTCGACGAGGAGCACCGCACCTGGTCGGTCGCCTACTCCGACGCCCAGGGGGCCCCGCGCAAAATCGATTTCGCGCTCGCCTCCACCCCTGAGTACCGCCAGATGATGGCCAAATACACGCAGCTGAGTGAACAGCTCCAGTCCCCGTTCACGGTCGAGTACGCAGGCAAAGCAGCCGCCCAGCCTGAGCCTGACCCCGAGGAAACCGAAGGCGAAACCACGGGCGAAGTCGAAGCCGGACGCCCCGCGCCCAAGCGCGTCGGCCGCGCCTCGCATGAGCCGGTCACCAAGCGCACCCCGAGCGAGCTGTTCGAGTACGTCATCGACCAGGGCCGCAAGGAGTACCAGGTCCAGCGCTACAAGGGCTTGGGCGAGATGACTGCGCCCCAGCTCTGGGAAACCACGATGGACCCCGAGCGCCGGACGCTGCTCTCGGTCAAACTCGAAGACATCGCCGAGACCGAAACCATCTTTACAACACTGATGGGCGAGGACGTGGAGTCGCGGCGGAAGTTTATCGAAGACAATGCGCTGGATGTCAAAAACCTGGATATCTAATGGCTCGCAGTTCCAATTTGGAACAGGGACTCAAGCGTGCTGGCGCAGAACATGGCTGCGGGTGTTAGTCTAAAAGCGATTTAAGGAAGGACGACCCATGAGCGATCAGGCACTTCAAGAATCCCTGGGAGCGATGAGAGATCTCCGAGAGGAGTTCCTTGCCTCTCCGGAAGAAGCATTAGCTTTTCTCGTTGAAGCGGGCATTTGCACCAGTTCCGGTGAACTAGCCGAGCCGTATAGGCAAGTTGCATAATCTTTCCAGTTCCTTTGTACTAGGTTTTCACGGCTGCAGTAGGGATGTTGGCGAGGACCTTATATCCAACAAACCATTCCATCTCAGCGAGAACAGCTATGATTGGCTCGGCTCCGGGGTTTACTTCTGGGAATCGAACCCGCGACGTGGTATCGAGTGGGCTCAAGAACGGTCTGCACAGCAGCCTGCATATGAGCCTTTCGTAGTAGGCGCGGTGATCGACCTTGGCTTCTGCCTTGACCTGATCAGTTCCAACGGAATAGAAGTCGTGCAGCAGGCGCACACAGACCTGATCTCCGCCCTCTCCCTTTCCGAGGTGCAGGCACCCCGAAATACAGGCGGCGACGACCTGCTCAAGCGCAATCTCGATTGCGCCGTTATCAATTTCCTGCACGCAGAACGCAAGCGGAAAAGGTTGGCGACCTTCGATACCGTTCGAGGAGCCTTCATTGAAGGCGCGCCGATCTATCCCACGGCAGGCTTTCGGCGAAAAACACACATCCAAATTTGCGTTCGCAACTCGCAAGCGATTCATGGTGTCTTCCGCGTCTCCGATCGCTACCTACATTCAGGTTAGCTCGCGAGAGAAGCTGCAGGGCGCTTCCCTGACGGGAAAGCTGCCCGGGGAGTTGAGCTTCCGCCATGTCGGGGAAAACAGCGCGCACGCATCATTAGTGGCGCTCCAACGCGGGCGCAGGATCGGTGATGGCGTCGACGTCCTGCTGTGCCTCGCGTCGGACCCGGCCCTTCCAAAAGAGAATCGGTTTCTCCACGAAATGCCAACTCGCCCCCGCATACGCCAGAGTGACTGCGGCGGCGGCGGCCGCGGCGGCCGCCGTGCCATGGAGATACCGGGCCATCACCAGAATCGCGGTCAGGTGGATGAGATAGATGGAGTAGCTGATCCGTCCGATGTAGCGCACCGGCTTCCATGTCAGAGGGGCAACAGCGCGCCCGCTCAAAGCCCACAGAATGACCCCCGTCGAAGCGAGCAGGGTGAGCTCATAAATCCATACGTTGGTGGTACGGGTATTGGCGTCGGTATTGAAGTGCGGATTGCGGGACAGCAGCCCCATTGCCGCGATGGCGGCGACCGTCAGGCCCAGCCCGTAGATACCCCAGCGTTCGATCGCGACCCGCTTCCGGCGCCAGACCAGGGCAAGCAAGCCCCCCATGGCAAGCAGGTCCATGCGGAACGGCGTTAAGGAGTAGATCTGCCAATGCTGCGCGAACAGCGGCGTGCAAACCCCGCGCAGCACGGGAGCCGCAAGCAGCAGGGCGGCTGTAACCCAAGCCAGGCTTTTCTCGCCCAGGAAGTACACCACAAACGGCCAGACAAGATAGAACTGCTCCTCGACCGCAAGGCTCCAAAGCACTTGCAACGAGTGAGGCATATGTATGGAATAGCCGACCAGCACGTTCATCAGGAAGATATACAAATACCAGTGCCGAAGCCATGCCAAACCGAAAACGATGGAGGTGATGGCAAGCAGAAGTGCGTAGGGGGGAAGGATACGCCGGGCGCGCCGCTCGTAGAAGTGCGCAAAATAGCCGCGCAGGCTTTTGTCCTTTTCGCCGATAAGGATGCCGGTGATCAGGAAGCCGGACAGGATAAAAAACAGGTCGACGCCGGCCCACAGGAGTTTGGCGTGAAATGCGTGGTTTAGGAACACAGCCCCTACAGCCAGCGCACGAACGCCGTCCAGCTGCTCAATGCGTTTTTTCATGCGTACAACGTTCTCCTCGGGTTGCGTTCCACGCATTTCCGGACTGCGATGGCCGGTTTTCCTTCGTAGAGCGCTTCCCTGAGTTGAATGTACGAAGATTTTCGGTTGGCATCCATAGGGAGTTTATCGCCTTTTCCCCACTCCCGGTCGACGAGGCGTTGCCGCCCGAATCAGGCGTCCTCATGCGGACGCCGGCTTTCCTGGCCGCGGTGGCCTCATGCTTCACCGCCGCTCTGGACTCCACCGCAGGCTCAAACTCCTCCGTCCACGGCTATGCGGATCGCACATTGAGCCCGGCCCAGCTCGCTTGTGAGTTCATGAACGCCACCATAGCCGCGAGCCAAAGTCCGGCCCCGTCCAGCTCCATGGATTCACGAGCGCCTGGCCGGGCGCGTTCAAACTGAATAAGCTAGGCTGCTTCTGGGTGCCGGCTTCAAACGCGCGCCCGAAAGATTCCTCCAAAGCTCGGCAGCACACTGAAAAACACGATCAGCCAGAGCGCAAATGCCACCAGCCCCGGCGCAATGCCCTTCGGATCCATCGTGCCGTGATACAGCAGAATGTTCGCGAGCACCGGCCCCAGCAGCACCAGCGCGAGCGGCACAAACACCCCGGCCAGCAGCATCAGCCCGGTCACCAGCTGCACCGCGAACGCGATCTGGAGTATGTGTGAGCCGGCAATCGCACCCATGTATTGCATGGCAAGCGGCGACAGCGGGCCGCCTTTCATAGGCAGGAAATGCAGAAACCCGTTTAAGCCGAAAACTGTAAACATAAGCCCGAGCAAAATGCGGGCGACTGTGCCGGCAATCCTCATCTGTTTCCCTCTCAAGTAGGCTCGCAGTCCTGCAAGCGCTTTGCCCGGCAAACGACGGTTTTCCGGCGTGTACGAGCTTCGAGTAGATGCTCGCGCCCTTTTCACGGGTTCAAGCGATTTCGACTCGCAGCCCCCGGCGCTTTTCTACGCGCAGACAGCCGGGCCGGGCGGCCTCGAACAAGGCGGATGCAGCGAAAACTGCCGGGAAAAGGCAACGCCTTCGCACGGAACAGCACTCCCATGGCAGAATGGAGCACGCATGTAGCGAGGGGCCCGACAGAGCGCTCCCTATCTCCGGCGCTTCAGCAGCCCGAACGGAACAATGCAGGCCATGACTGTTTCCCCGCACTCCACCCCGCCTGCCCGCCCGACGCTCGCGGTCGGCATTCCTACCCGAGGCCGCCCCGCTATCCTGAAAAGCACTCTTGGCGACCTCCAACTCCAAACTCTGCGTCCCGACTGCGTTATGGTCGTTTATTTTGAACCATCCGACATCGACGACGCCCCCGAGCAGTTCCCAAATGTGCACTTCATCCGCGGCCAGGGGTCCGGAGGCTCCTGCGCGCAGCGCAACCGTCTGCTGGAGGTAGCCGGGCGCGATTTCGACCTGATCTTCATACAGGATGACGATTTTTTTGCGCAGCGCGACTACCTCCAGCGCGCCGTCGAGGCCTTTCTTCGCGACCGCAGCGTCGTAGGTATCACCGGGAAAATCCTCCACAACGGCGCCGCCGGTCCCGGCTACTCCGTTGAGTTCGCACGCTCAGTGCTCAGCGCCATCTCGCAGGTGCCGACACTGGAGGAGCAGCCGCCCCGGCCTGCCTTCAACACTGACGGCTGCAACATGGCCTTTCGCCTGCAGGTCATCCAGGACCACGGCATCCGCTTCGACGAGCAAATGCCCGGCTATGCCTGGTACGAGGACATCGATTTTTCGCGCCGCCTGCTGCCCTACGGCTCGCTCGTGCTTCTTCCGGGCGCGCAGGGCATCCACCTGGGCGCGAAAATCGGCAAGACATCAGGCAGGCGCTTCGGCTACTCCCAGGTCGCTAACCCCATTTACCTCGCGCGCAAAGGGACCTATGCATGGCCCAACGCCCTGCGCAGCGTCGGGCGCAATCTTGCCGCGAACCTGGCCCACAGTGTCAAGCCTGAGCCATACGTCGACCGCCATGGGCGGCTTCGCGGAAACCTGCTCGGCTTCCGCGACTTGCTCCGGGGCCGTTCGCACCCCGGACGCATCCTCGATCTGTAAACCCGGCGGGGGGACCCCACGCCTCGACCTTGCGGCATGGGTTTTCCCACGCAACTGCACCGTTTCCAAGCCGCAAATCGCGGGTGCCCCACGTCTCGCTTTTGAGACGTGGGTTCCTTTACCCGACCACCCGGTATCCAAGCTGGAACGGGTTCGCCGCCAACGCCGCGATCAGGTACCAGCCCGTCGCGCCGATGTGCAGCGAAGGCCCGTAGGTGTAGCCGAAGCCTGTATCCATCACGCTGGTCGCCGCGACGAGTCCCTCCCCAACCGGGATGGCCTTGCCGCCCACGGTTTTACCCGCGCCCAGGGTGTTCTGCGCCACGATGCACTGCTGCAGCAGACCCAGCGCCGCGTTAAGGTCGTTCAGAATCGCCGGCACACCCTCGCCGCGGAGAACCCGCGCCAGCAGCGCCGCCGCCGTGTGCCCCGTGCCTTCCAGCCATACCGCGTCCGGGTCGTAGGCAGTGGTGGTCAGGCTGGCCGTGTCGAACACCAGCCCATGCACGGTTTGGCTCCCCGTGAGCGACGAGTGGGGCGCACCCGCCGTATCGGTAGCCTCCAGGTTCTTGAGCGCCCAATCGATGGTCCCCTGCGACGCCCGCTGCAGCCCGGCGAGGTACGACCAGGTTTGGCAGTCTTCCGGGATCGGCGAAGTGTTCGTCGTCACCTGGTCGCCCAGTGTGCCGGTGTAGAAGTACGGTCCGCTCGCGTTGTACAGCGCCACCACAAACGCCGCCGCGTGCGCCGCGAGCGAAGACCAGCTCATCCCGTTCGACGCGTTGGCGTCCTCGGTCAGGCGGCTCAGCATCGTGAAAAATGCGTAGGTGTCGATGTTGTGCTCGGTCGATTTCCCGTTCGGCGACGGCACCGACTGGTTGTACTGATTGATGACCGCGCCGAATCGGTAGCCGCCCGGCCCTTGGGTGTCATAGGCATTGGCCACGATCCAGTTGCCCACCAAAAGCGCTCCGGTCAGGTAGCGGCTGTTGCCCGTTTTCGCGTAGAGCTGTGCCAGCGCCATGCCCGCCCAGGCCTGGTCGCCCACGGCGCTGCCGTAAAAGTAGAACGGTGCCGCGGCGGGAGTAATATACACGCCGTCCGCGCTCGGTGTGTTCACAAAGTAAGCCTGCCCAAAGCGCCCGTCGGCCACAGGAAAGTTGTGCGCCTGCGCGTAGAGCAGACCCATGCCCAGGATTTCCGCCCGCGCGATGTCGTCCGCGTCGCCCGCAGCCAGGTATGCGTGGATGGAAACGGCATTGTCATAGGTAAACGCGGTCGCTCCAAGGGCTTCATCGCTGTAGCTCTGCGTCAGGCGCACCGTCGAGCCGGTCGCATAGGCGTCCATCATGCGGTTTTGGAAATCGAATCCGGCGTTGATCGACTTCAGCAAAAGCTGGGCATCGGCCTGGATCGCGCCGGTGGTGATCTGGGCCTGGGCCGCGCGCGGCGCGAAGCCGCCCGGCAGGGCAAGCGAGGCGGCGGAAGCGGAACCGAGGGCGAGGAGGTTGCGGCGGGACAGCTGGGGCATT
>CAXTVG010000064.1:0-2193 GCA_964247505.1 uncultured Acidobacteriaceae bacterium | reverse complement strand
GAGTCCGGTTCCGGCAAAAGCACGCTGGCCCGCATGGCCCTCGGCCTCATCCCGCCTTCAGCCGGCTCCATCGCCTTCGAAGGCCAGTCTGTTCTGGGCCTCCGCGCTCCCGCGCTTCGGCAACTCCGCCGCCGCATGCAGCCCGTCTTCCAGGACCCCTACGCCGCCCTGAACCCCCGGATGCGCGTCCGCGAAATCCTTGCCGAGCCCTTCCAGATCCACCGCCACGAAGCCGCCCGGTCCCGCCCGGCGCTCGAAGCGGCCACGGGCGAGCTGCTCCGCACCGTGGGCCTCGACTCCTCCGCGCTCGGGCGCTACCCGCACGAGTTCTCCGGAGGCCAGCGCCAGCGCATCAACATCGCCCGCGCTCTTGCGCTCCGCCCCGAGGTCCTGGTGCTCGACGAACCCGTTTCCGCCCTCGACGTCAGCGTCGGAGCGCAAGTGGTCAACCTCCTGCGCCAGCTCCAGCGCGAGTTCTCGCTCACCTACCTGTTCATCACCCACTCCATGCCGCTGGTGCGGTATCTGGCGACGGAGATCGCTGTGCTTCAAAAAGGCAAACTCCTCGAACACGGCCCCGTGGAGCAGGTCATCGCCGCACCAAAACATCCGTACACGCGGGCACTGGTCGCAGCGACGCCGGTGCTAGTTGTCTGAGTCTTAGACTTTGGTACCTAAAACCGCGATTTTCTCTTTCCCGTTTAGGTCGGATTAGGACAAGCTAGCAAGCGTGCGTCCCTTCTTACTCGCTTTTATCGCGTTATCTTCCCTCTCCCCGCTCTTTGCCCAGAGCGGCCCATCCACCCCCGTTGCAGTCGCGCCCGTCAGTGCGCCCATTGACTACCAAACAGCAACTCTGCCGGAGGATCGAATCCAGGCATGGGCGATGCTGCGCGCCGCCTCGGGACTCGGCGACAGTACTCTTCAACCTTGGCTCCTGCGCGCGCACTACAAGACCTATGACGCATACGGCAAGCCGAAGGCCAATGGAATATTGGAGTATATGTGGGCTGGACCCCGCAAATGGCATTCCTCCTACACGGAAGGCGCAACGGTCGTCTCCCGCTGGCAAGCCGGCGACGACTTCTATACACTCCCCGACCAATCCGGGGCCGTGCCCTATCCAGCGTCGCTGATTCTTGGGCAAATCCTGCATCCTCTCGGCTTCTCCGAGAAGGACGCTGCGGCTCCCGCCTCCTACACCACAGAAAAGTTCGGGAGTGTTTCTGCTTCTTGCTTTACCGCAGACGCCGATCCGCAACAGACCGGGACAAAGCTCCCTGAACTTAAACGCGCCTGTACCGTACTTCATAGACCGATTCTTGCTCTCAGATTGGGGAGCTACACTGTTTCGTTCCAGCAGCCCATTGCTTTTCAGCACAAAATTACCGGTAAGACCATCCTGATCAAGTACGGATCGGATTCCGTAGTGGATATCGGCATCGACCTACTCAGAACGGCGAACAGCGAGGAGCTTAAGTCCGTCGAGCCGCCCACCGAAGCAGTGGCCCATCACCGGGATAGTGAGGCCGGCGTAGGTTCCGTCACGGCCGGTGCCATAACTTATAAAGCTGAGCCTTCCTATCCAGAAGATGCGAAGCGGAGAAGGATCCAAGGTACGGTCCACCTGAGCGAGACGATCGGCGTCGACGGGCACACCAAGAATCTGGTTGTGCTGCATTCGCCTGACCCGGAGTTAACCGACGCGGCTGAAGACGCCGTTAAGCACTGGGTGTACGCACCAGCCCTCCTGCGTGGCAAGCCGGTAGAGGTGAACACTCAAGTCACCGTCACGTTCGTTCTGTCCAAATAGTTCTCAGACTCGTCCTAAGCGCCACTTCCGAGCTGCACAGTGAGTTGAGCCTGTTCCGGCGTCTTCTCCCAAATGGGAAACGCCGGTGACTATCGTACTGGGAGCGCCGTTTTTCGCAGACGCAGCTTCCTGCTCGCGGTGCTACGGTTCTGGGCAGGAGACGAGGTACATCATGATCGACGCAATCACCGCAACTCTTCCAGCAAACGTCCTCCCTGCCAATGAACTCGCTGCGCCGAATGCGAAAGCGGCCCCGCAGCCATCCATTCCAGCAATTGGCGAGAAGGTCACGCTGTCCACAGGCGCTCAGGCGCACCAGCTCGCCCAGAGCGGGCAAACCGTTTCGCAGATCGCCGTTGCTCTCGGCCTAACCGCCGCCA
>CAXTVG010000063.1:6252-9275 GCA_964247505.1 uncultured Acidobacteriaceae bacterium | reverse complement strand
GCCGCGCCAGCTCGACCGAACGGTTCAACGCTTCACCGGCGGTTGTGCCCTCAGCTACCGGCGCTTGGTCCAAAACGGAAAGCCGAACTCCGTACATTTCCACGCTCCAACAAATGCTCTTACACGGATGTATTGGGGGAGGTCGAAGACTCAAAGCGGGCCGCTCCGTGCGAACCTTCAATGCACACAATTGTGCGGGTATCGCATATGCCTGGTGCATAATACTCATCGATGAACGCGTATCGATGGATTGTGGGTTTCGGTTTACCCTTTGCTGTTCTCATTATCAGCACGCTAGGCAAAAAAATTGCACGAGGCCCAGGATGGAAAGCCGTGGACTTCTATGTCATTGATCAGCTTTCCCTAGCAGCGGTGGCGGATGCGGCTTCCAGCATCATCGCCGCCCATAAGCCAGGCAGAACCTCCGACCAAGGCGCGGGTCTCGTCTGGGGTAACCTCGGCATACTTTTCTTAGGCATCATCATTTTCTTTGTGGGGCAGTCGATCTGGCAGGATTACGGACCTGAAAGCGTTGTCTACAAGGCAAGCGTATTTGCTAGAATCACCGTTGTGGCAGCCTTGCTGGGTTTTCTTGCGCTTGCCGGCGCATCTCTCCTATTGGCCGCTTAATAGAAAGGAAGGGTATGTCGGCGAAGCAGATCATAGAAGCAGGCCTTGTGGTATCGGGTGCTATCGCGGGAGCTGCCGGTGCGGCCCTTCTCGAACCGGTGATCATCGGCGCAGGAGTTCTAGCGGCGGGAGTCGGTGCTGCTATGCGTTTCGCGGATCGGAATGCAGCAATGCAGCGCTCTTGAAAGCGCGAAAGCTTCAAATGATCGACGCTTGAGCACAGACCGGCACATCTCCCTCCGCCAACCATGCCGATCTCGGAGAACTGCCGCCCAGATTCGCTTCCGACCCGCTCCGCGTTTCCTCGCCGCCGAAGCTGACCGTTCCCTTCGACCTTCCGGAGTGGACGCTTAACCCGCTCACCATCCGCCTGGTGAATGCCGCGATCCAGCAGATCCAGGCCGGCGCCGCCCCGCTTGGCCATTACGAGGCTTTCTTCTACCCGCTCGACAAGATCGCGCAATGGAATCGCGGCTATGGACGCCGCGGCTTTACGCAGTATCAGTTCGTGATCCCTTTCGAAAACGGCCTAGCACAAATGCGAAAAATTCTCACTGCGATCCTCTCTTCAGGCGAGCTGCCGTTCTTGAACGTCTTAAAGCGCCTGGGCAAGCAAAGCGGCGGCGTCCTCTCGTTTCCGCGTGAAGGCTATACGTTTGCAATCGACTTTCCAGTCCGGGCAAACACACCGGGCCTGCTGCGCCGGCTTGACGCGATGATAATGGATGCGGGCGGGCGTATTTACCTCGGCAAAGATTCCTACACGGAAGCAGCGGCCTTCCACACCATGTACCCCGAGGCGCAAGCCTGGCTCCAAACCAAACCAAGTACGATCCGCAGCGGGTTTTCACGTCTAACCTCGGCCGCAGACTCGGGTTGGCGTAACCAGCCTGAAATCCGGCCTTTTCTCACTCGAAGCCGGACCTCGGTCAGCCACGATGCCGCAAAGCACCACAGGATCTATAACGTCAGGATGCTATACTGCCCACGCCTATGCGGGACCAAAGACTGAATGAGGGCGCCAGCCTGTCGATAAGCGCCGCGCTCCTCCCGGCATTGCATACTACCCGGCCCCTTTGCGTTGACCTGGACGGCACGCTGGTCAAGAACGACACCCTGGTCGACTCCCTGTTAGTCATGGTCCGCACGCACAGCCATGCGCTCGTGCGCGTTCCTGGATGGATTCTCAAAGGCAAAGCAACTCTGAAGCGCGAGGTCACCGAGCGCGTCGAACTCGATGTCGCCCACCTGCCCTACAACAAGCCCCTGCTCGCGTATCTTGAAACACAAAAGGGCCTGGGCCGCAGCCTGTATTTGGCCACCGGCGCCGACCGCGCGCTGGCCGACCGTGTTGCCGCCTACTTGGGACTTTTCGAAGGCGTGCTCGCGAGCGACGGTGCGACCAACCTGACCGGCCACAACAAGCTCGCCTCATTTCAGCAGCGGTTCGGCGAGGCCGGCTACGACTACATTGGTAACGCCGGCGTGGATCTACCGCTACTCACCCACTCCGGCTCACCCATGGTCGCGAACCCGGACGGCGCGCTGCGCAGGGCGATGCGCGAACACCGGTTTGCCCCGGAGCATATCTTCCGCGATCAAGCCTCGCCGCTCAAAGCGTTTCGCCGGGCCATGCGCGTCCACCAGTGGGCGAAAAATGTTCTGATTTTCGTCCCGCTTCTGCTGGCCCACGCGCTCCACACCCGCACGCTTCTCCAGGCACTGGCGGCTTTTCTTTGCTTTTCGCTCTGCGCCTCGTCCACCTATATTGTTAACGATCTGCTCGACATCGAAGCCGACCGCCGTCACCCGCGCAAGCGCCGCCGCCCCTTTGCCGCGGGCGACCTCCAGGCCAAGACAGGAATCCTGCTTTCGGCCATGCTGCTAGCCTCGTCTTTTGTCATCGCCGCGCTGCTCTCAGGCGCATTCCTGGGCTATCTCCTGCTTTACCTCGTTTCCACGCTGTCGTACTCGCTGTACCTCAAGCGCGTCGTTCTGGTGGACGTCGTCCTGCTATCGGGCCTGTATACGCTGCGTCTGCTGGCCGGGGCCGCCGCGACCTCCATACCTATCTCCCCCTGGCTGGCCGGTTTTTCTATTTTCCTGTTTCTGTCCCTGGCTTTCGTCAAGCGCTTCGCGGAGCTGCAAAACATCCGCGCCGCCGGGCAAATCCCCTCCAACGGCCGCGGCTACCTGCTGTCCGACACCGAGCAGATGCGCGCCTTCGGCACCGCCAGCGCGTATGCCTCCGTGGTGGTTTTTTCGCTCTACATCAGCGGCAGCGACGTCACCGGCTTGTACGCGCACCCGCAGCGCATGTGGCTCATTACCCCCATCATGATCCTGTGGATCAGCCGGGTGTGGCTGCTGGCCAGCCGCGGCGAGCTCGACGA
>CAXTVG010000063.1:3994-6152 GCA_964247505.1 uncultured Acidobacteriaceae bacterium | reverse complement strand
TGATCCTGTGGATCAGCCGGGTGTGGCTGCTGGCCAGCCGCGGCGAGCTCGACGAAGACCCGGTTATCTTCGCGGTAACGGACCGCATGAGCCTTCTTCTGGGCTGCGTCGCGATAGTTGTGCTTTTCCTCGCTATCATCTAAGTACATCGCGTCGCGCCTGAGACGTGAACCGGAGCCCCCACCATGCCTGCAACCCTGGCCGAAAAACCTGCCGCCCAGCCCGCGTTTGAGTCCTGGGGCCGCTACCCCAAGTTGCCCGCCGACCTTCGCCCGCTCTCCTGGACCACCGATTTCCCGCCGCGAGAAGCTCCGCGCGGCCCCATGCTGCCGGTCGGGGCCGGCCGGTCTTACGGCGACGTGTGCCTGCTCGAAGATGGGACGCTGCTCCACGCCCGCGGCATGGACCACATGCTCCACTTCGACCCCGCGACAGGTATTTTGCGTTGCGAATCGGGCGTTTTACTGTCGGAAATCCTCGATTTCGCCGTCCCGCTCGGGTTTTTTCTGCCCGTCACCCCCGGCACCAAGTACGTCACGGTCGGCGGCGCGATTGCCAACGACATCCACGGCAAGAATCACCACATTGCCGGAACCTTCGGCTGCCATGTGCTCCGGTTTGAGCTGGTCCGCTCCGACGGCTCCCGCATGATCTGCTCCAACCGCGAAAACCGCGACTGGTTTGCGACCACCATCGGCGGCATGGGCCTCACCGGCCTGATCACCTGGGCCGAGGTCCGCTTGCGCCCGATCGTTTCGCGCAAAATGGACTACCGGGGCGATAAATTCGTCGGCATCGGCGAGTTCATCGAGCTTTCCCAGAAGGCCGCGAACGTCGAGTACACCGTTTCCTGGATCGACTGCGTGTCCACCGGCAAGAACTTTGCCCGCGGCATTTTCATGCAGGGCACCCACTCCGAAAAGCCCGAGCCGCTCCACCGGTCGAAGGAACCCAAGCTGGTTTTCCCGCTTGACCTGCCCGAGTGGGCGCTCAACAAGTATTCCATCGGCCTGTTCAACTTCGCCTACTACAACAAGCAGCGCGGCAAAACTGTGCGCTCGCTCATGGACTACGAGCCGTTTTTCTACCCGCTCGACTCGGTCCTCAAGTGGAACCGGATGTACGGCAAAAAAGGTCTGCTCCAGTTCCAGTGCGTCCTGCCGTGGGATGAAGACCAGCGCGGCATTACTCAGATTATGAAGGCGATCACCGGCTCCGGGCTGGCTTCGTTTCTGGCTGTGCTCAAGGTCTGCGGCGACGTCCCTTCGCCCGGCTTTATGAGCTTCCCCAAGCCCGGCATCACGCTCGCGCTCGACTTCCCTATCCGCGAAGAGGTTTCCTTCGACCTGCTCGACCGGCTCGCCAACATCACGCTGGACCACGGCGGCCGCATGTACCCGGCCAAGGACGCGACCATGACCGCCGCGCAGTACCAGGCCTTTTACCCGCAGTGGCAGCAGTTCGCCGCGTATGTGGACCCGGCGTTTGACTCGGCATTCTGGCGGAGGGTCACCGGGCGTGGCTAAGCGCGAACCTGTGACTCCCCAAAAAGTCCTCATTCTCGGTGCCACCTCCGCGATCGCCCAGGCCACCGCGCGCCTGCTGGCCGACCGGGGCGCGAGCTTTTTCCTGGTTGCGCGCGACCCTTACAAGCTCGGTGCCGTGGTCGCCGACCTGCAGACTCGCGGCGCGAAAGCCGTGTACTCGCTCACGCTCGATCTCGACAACCCGGCGGATCACCCCATGATCCTCGACTCAGCCGTCCAGATACTCGGCTCGATCGATTTAGCTCTGCTCGCGCACGGCGTGCTCGGCGACCAAAAATCCGCCGAACACGACCCCGCCACCGCCGAAGCGATTTACCACACGAACTTTCTCTCCCCCGCCTCATTCATCACCCTGCTCGCCAACTACTTCGAGGCCCGCGGCACCGGCTGCCTGGCCGTGATCTCGTCCGTTGCCGGCGACCGCGGCCGCAAAAGCAACTACGTCTATGGCGCGTCCAAGGGCGCGCTTTCCATTCTGCTCGACGGCGTCCGCAATCGGGTCGATCGCGCCGGGGTCCACGTCCTCACGATCAAACCCGGCTTCGTAGCCACGCCGATGACCGCCCACCTTCCGCGCGTGGGCCCCCTATGGGCCGAGCCGCGCGCCATCG
>CAXTVG010000063.1:0-3894 GCA_964247505.1 uncultured Acidobacteriaceae bacterium | reverse complement strand
ATGACCGCCCACCTTCCGCGCGTGGGCCCCCTATGGGCCGAGCCGCGCGCCATCGGCCGCGGCATTCTGCGCGCCGTCGCCTCCCGCCGGGACACGGTCTACCTGCCCGGCTTTTGGCGGCTCATCATGTTCGCCGTCCGCGGCATTCCGGGGCGCACCTTTAAAAAAATGAACATGTGAGCGACGCCAGTTCCTACGCTTCTCGCATACTCTTCTTGGAATGACCCTCCACATCCACCAGCCCGAGCTTAAAGCGCTTATCCGGCAGCGGATGGCGAGCGGTGCTTTCCGTACGGTCGAGGAAGCGCTTCTTCAAGCACTACAGTCTGCCTCCTGGCCCGAACCGTCCTCCACTGGCGCTGCCCTGATCGATGCTATGCAGAGCTCTCCATATAAGGAGATCGAACTCCATTCACCGCGCCTCCATTTTCCGGTACGTGACGTAGAGCTCTAATGAGGTAAATGATTTTTCTGGTCTGGACCTGCTGCTGCTCAATCCATGGGACGAAAGCCGGGTGTAGAAGGGCCTTCACACGGAAGCGTCTTCGCAGCAGTCTGCTCCGTCTACCCTCAAAAAGAACTTCCTTGACCGCCCGCAGAACGCCCGTGGTCCGCGGGATTGAACGAACTCCGGCGGCCTCAAGGTGGTTTACTGAAGATACGTCGCTTTCCAGGTATACCCCCAAGCAAGCGACCGGAGACCCTGACGCCCCATGTGGATTGTTCGCCTCGCGCTGCGAAGCCCCTATACCTTTGCCGTGCTGGCGCTTTTGCTGCTGATTCTCGGGCCCGTCGTCATCGCCACCACCCCGACCGATATCTTCCCCAACATCAATATCCCGGTCGTCGCCATGATCTGGCAGTACACCGGTCTCGCGCCGGAGCAGATGGCCAATCGCATCATCCTGCTTTCCGAGCGCTCGCTCACCACCACCGTCAACAACATCGAGCACATCGAGTCGCAGTCGCTGTACGGCATCGGCATTATCAAGATCTTCTTTCAGCCGAACGTCAATATCGCCGACGCCAACGCCCAGGTCACCGCCATCGCCCAAACCCAGCTGCGCCAGCTGCCCCAGGGCACCACCCCGCCGCTCATTCTGCAGTATTCGGCGTCGAGCGTGCCTATCATCCAGCTCGGGCTTTCCGGCCAGGGCCTGAGCGAGCAGCAGCTCAACGACTTTGGGCTGAACTTTATCCGCACCCAGCTGGTCACCGTGCCCGGCGCGGGCATTCCTTACCCCTACGGCGGCAAGCAGAAGCAGGTGCAGGTCGATCTCAACCTCCAGGCGCTCCAGTCCAAGGGCCTGGCCCCGGCGGATGTGGTTTCCACTGTAGCCGCGCAAAATCTGATCCTTCCCTCCGGCACCATGAAGGTGCGCGACTTCGAGTACCAGGTCGAGACCAACTCCGCGCCCTCCACCATTGAGGGGCTCAACATGCTCCCCATCCGCTCGGTAAATGGGTCGATGGTCTATATTCGCGACGTCGCGCATGTTCGCGATGGGTTTCCCCCGCAGACCAACATCGTGCGCGTCGACGGCCAGCGGGCTTCCCTGCTTTCGGTCATTAAGACCGGGGAAGCCTCCACCCTCGACATCATCAAGGGCATTCGGAGCAAGCTGCCGGGGATCGCGACGCAGCTGCCACCGGAGCTCAAGATCACCCCGCTCGCCGACCAGTCGATCTTTGTCCGAGCATCCATCAACGGCGTCATCCGCGAAGCTACCATCGCGGCCTGCCTCACGGCGCTCATGATCCTGCTCTTCCTGGGCTCGTTCCGGTCCACCGTCATCATCGCGGTTTCGATCCCGCTGGCGATCATTTCCTCGCTGCTGCTGCTGGCCGCGCTCGGCGAGACCATCAACATCATGACCCTCGGCGGTCTCGCGCTCGCGGTCGGCATCCTGGTCGACGACGCCACGGTCGAGATTGAGAACATCAACCGCAACATCGAGGAAGGCAAGGCGGTCGAACAGGCCATCCTCGACGGCGCCGCCCAGATCGCCGTCCCGGCGCTGGTCTCGACCATCTCTATCTGCATCGTGTTCGTGCCCATGTTCTTTCTGTCGGGCGTCGCCAAGTACCTGTTTGTCCCGCTGGCCGAGGCTGTGGTGTTCGCCATGCTCGCCTCCTACCTGCTGTCCCGCACCGTGGTCCCCACCATGGCCATGTACCTGCTCAAGGAGCACGACGAAGCCGAGGCGGAGGCGCGCGGCAAAAGCCGCAACCCGTTCGTGCGTTTCCAGCTCGCCTTTGAGCGCGGGTTTGAGCGTTTTCGCGTAGGCTACCAGGGCGTGCTCGAGCTGTGCATCGCCCGGCCCGTCTGGTTCATGCTGCTGTTTTTCGGCTTTACCCTCACCTCCGCCGCGCTCTTGTTCCCGTTTCTCGGCCAGGATTTCTTCCCCTCCGTCGACGCGGGCCGCTTCACCATGCACGTTCGCGCCCGCACCGGCATGCGCATCGAGGAAACCGCCAGGCTCTGCGATCAGGTCGATAAAACCATCCGCGAGATCATCCCGGCCAAAGAGCTCACGACCATCATCGACAATATCGGCCTCCCTTACTCCGGCATTAACACCACCTATTCGAACTCCGCGACCATCGGCTCCGGCGACGCCGACATCCAGGTCTCACTCAATCCGCACCACCATCCCACGGATCGCTACGTGCAGACCTTGCGCGGCGAGCTCGCCCGGCGCTTTCCGGGAACCACCTTTTACGATCTGCCAGCCGACATGATCACCCAAATCCTCAACTTTGGCCTGCCCTCGCCCATTGACGTCCAGATCGTCGGCCCGAACCTTGAAGGCAATCGCGCGTTTGCCACGCGCCTGCTGAACCAAATGCGCTACGTTCCGGGAACAGCCGACCTGCGCATCCAGCAGCCATTTAACGAGCCGCGCGTGTTTGTGGACATCAACCGCACCAAAAGCGCGCAGCTCGGCCTGCGGCAAAACGACGTCGCGCAAAGCCTTCTCTCCGCAACCAGCGGCTCGTTCCAAACCTCGCCGACCTTTTTCCTCGACCCCCGCAACAACGTTTCCTATGACATCGCCGTGCAGTCGCCGCAGTACAACCTGGACTCGTTCAACGACCTAGCCAACATCCCCATCACCGCCAGCGGTTCGGCGGCTTCCGGCAATGCGAGCTCCGGCGCAAGCACCGCGGCCTACCCTTTGACCGGCGGCACCGCACCCTCCTCGCTCGCCGCCATCATGCCGCAGAACTCAATCACCGGGCCCCGCCCGCCACAGATCCTCGGCAACCTGGCATCGTTTGTTCAGGGCTCCGAGATGGCCACAGTCAGCCACTACAACATCGCCCCGGCCATCGACATCTATGGCAACGTCGTCAACAGCGACCTCGCCTCGGTCGACAAACGCATCGAAAAAATCCTCGCGCAGCTCAAGAATCAGCTCCCCCGCGGGTCGCACATCGTCGTCCGCGGCCAGGTCGACACCATGCGCACCTCGTTTGAGGGCCTGTACTTCGGCCTGGCGTTCTCGATCGTGCTCGTCTACCTGCTTATCGTGGTCAATTTCCAAAGCTGGCTCGACCCGTTCATCATCATCGCGGGGCTGCCGGCGGCGCTTTCGGGCATCGTTTGGCTCCTGTTCCTCACCGGCACCCACATCAGCGTGCCCGCGCTTACGGGCGCCATCATGTGCATGGGTGTGGCCACGTCCAATTCCATCCTGGTCGTTTCCTTCGCGCGCGAGCACCTGGAGCAGCACCCCGGCGAGCCCACCGAGGCCGCCATCGCGGCAGGGGTCACCCGTCTGCGCCCTGTCATCATGACCGCGCTCGCGATGATCATCGGCATGCTCCCGATGGCGCTCGGCCTGGGCGAGGGCGGCGGCCGTGAGAGTGAGGGCGAGGGCCGCGGTGAGC
>CAXTVG010000062.1:0-9319 GCA_964247505.1 uncultured Acidobacteriaceae bacterium | reverse complement strand
ATCGGCATGAGCGCTCCCCGCCGCTCTGAGTTACCATAAGCGGGCGCAAATGCACACCACACGCATTCAAAAATCCTTGTCCGCTATCTTTCTGTTGGCCGCGCTCCTGATCGTGGCCAACGCCGCCCTCGCTTTCCACGCCGAGCAGGTCCTGGCCGAATCCGAGCGCTGGGTCACGCACACGCTCGAGGTGCTCACGGACCTGGAACGTGCCCTGCGCACCACCTACGACGCGGAGTCGAGCGCGCGCGGCTTTGTGCTGACCGGGGACGAAACCTACCTGGGCGGCTACCGGTTCGCGGTCAACACGCTTCCGGCGCAGTTCGCGGCGCTGGAAGCGCTGGTAGCCGACAACCCTCCGGAGGTGGCGCGCATGCGGGTCGCGTCGGAGCTCGCCCGGCAGAAAATGACGCACCTGGCGCTGGGGATCCAGCTCGCTCGCGCGCGGGGTTCGGAGCAGGAAACGAATCGTCAAGCGGGGCGCGGCATCATGTCGCAGCTGAACGATACAGTGCAAGCCGCCGAGATCACCGAGCACGGACTGCTTGCCGAGCGGCTGCGCGAGTCGGCCCGGGCCCGCTCGGAAGCTAGAGCCACCGTCGCGCTCGCGAGCGCGCTCGATATCCTATTTGTGATCTTCTCGCTCTGGTCGCTCGGCTATGAGCGGCGGCTGCGTCATCGGGCGTCGGAGACGGCCTCGCGCCTGGAAAAACTGCAATCGCTCACGGATGTTGTCTTCACCCAGCTCACCGTCAACGAGCTCACAGTGGAGCTGCTGAACCGTCTGCGCGGGACGGCCCAAACCGATGTGCTGGCCATGTTCCGCTGGTACACAACGGAAATCGAGCTGATCGCCGCCGAAGGCATCACCGTGAACCCCGGGGAGCGCCGCACCGTGCGCCCGGACAGCGCCCTGGCTGAGGTTGCGCGCCTGGGCGAGCCGGTCCGGCTCGCCGGGGACGAAATCAAGCGCCTGCCGTTTGAAGCTCTCACTGCCGGCCTGCAAACCGCCTTGGTCATCCCCATGACGATCGGCTCACAGGTGATCGCGATGCTGGTCGCGGGCCGGGAGCACACCGACCGCTTTTCGCCCGGCGATGAGCAGCTGCTCACCCTCGCCGCCGACCGCGTCGCGCTCGCACTCGATCGCGCAGCCGCGTACGAAGCGGAGCGCGAAGCGCGCCGGGTCGCCGAACAAAGCGCGCTTGAAGTCCAGCAGCTCAACGAAGTGCTCGAAGAGCGCGTGCAGCAGCGCACTGCCGAGCTTGAAACCACCAACCGCGAACTGGAAGCTTTTTCCTATTCGGTTTCGCACGATCTGCGCGCCCCGTTGCGGTCGGTGGACGGCTTTTCGGTCGCGCTGGCCGAAGATTACGCCCATGTTCTGGAAGGAGATGGGCAGCACTACCTTTCACGCATCCGGGTGGGCGTCCAACGCATGGGCCAGCTCATCGATTCGCTGCTCCAGCTTTCCCGCATCACCCGTGCCGAGCTCACCTCCGAGCCCGTGGACTTGTCGGACTTGGCGAAGACTGTGGCAGTGGAGATTGAGCAAAGCCTGCCGGATCGCAAGATCGATTTCCACATCGAAAAGGGCCTGCACGCGGAGGGCGACCCCCGCTTGCTGCGGGTGATCTTTGAAAATATGTTCGGGAATGCTGCAAAGTTCACCGGCAAAACACCCCGTGCCGAGGTTGCATTCGGCTGGTCCCCGGTACAAAAGTCATATTACGTTCGTGACAACGGAGCTGGGTTCGATCCCCAATATGCGGGTAAGCTGTTTGTAGCGTTTCAAAGGCTGCACGGCGACAAGGATTTTCAAGGTTCAGGAATCGGTCTGGCGACTGTAGCGCGCGTGATCAGGCGGCATCATGGAGCCATTTGGGCCGAAGCGGAAATCGGCAAAGGCGCTACGTTTTGGTTTACGCTAGGCTGAGTATGGTTATGGCAGGTACACGGTTGATTTTACTGGTTGAAGACGATCCGGACCACGAATTGCTCACCATTCGTGCTCTCAAGAAGTCCCACATCGCAAACGACGTACGCGTCGCGCACGACGGCGAGGAGGCCATCGCCATGCTGTTCGGCGAAGGGGACCAAGCCCTTCCGTCCAAGCCGCAGGTCATTCTTCTCGACCTGAAGCTGCCCAAGGTCGACGGGCTGGAAGTGCTGCGGCGCATCCGCGAAGACGCGCGCACCCGCATGCTCCCGGTTGTGGTCCTTACCTCTTCGGACGAGGAAAGCGATATCGTCCGGTCCTACAAGCTGGGCGTGAACAGCTACATCCGGAAACCGGTTAACTTTTCCGATTTCGCCACCGCGACCCAGCAGCTCGGTATGTACTGGTTGGTGCTGAACGAATGTCCGCCTTCCCTCCAATAATGCCGGGGTCCGCGGCCAGCGGACCACCACCGCCGGCCGCGCTGCCGGTGCGCATCCTGCTTGTTGAAGACAACGCCGACGACGCGCTGCTGCTTCGGCGCCACCTCAGCAGGTCGGGGTTCGCCCCGGAGATCACCCGGGTCGAAACAGCGGAAAAAATGCTGGACGCTCTCGCCGAGCCTTGGGACTGCATTCTCGCCGACTACAACCTGCCCCAGTTTTCCGCGCCTGAAGCGCTCAAAGTGCTTCACCACACCGGCCACGATATCCCGTTCATCATGATGTCCGGCGCGGTGAGCGAGGCAACCGCGGTCGCGGCGATGCGCGCCGGGGCGCACGACTATGTTTCCAAGGAAAACCTGGCCCGGCTGGGCCCGGCGATTGAGCGCGAGCTGGCCGAGGCCGCCAGCCGCCGCTTGAAGCGGGCTGCTGAAAAGGCGCTGCGCTCCAGCGAGGAGCGCTTTCACCGCCTGGTCGAGGCTTCGCCCCTGGCCTTGCTGATCCTCGACACCCAAGGCCGCGTCACCTTTACCAACCGTGGCGCAAACCGGCTGCTCGGCTATTCGCAGGCATTGGGAGACGCGCTGGGGATCGCGCAAATCTTCTCGCATGAAGAGTTCGGCGAGCTCGCCGACGGCGCGGACCCGCACCATCACATCGTGAAAGGCATCCGCGGCAGGATCGACGGCCGGCATGAGGAAACCTGGGAGTCGCTGTGCTGCCACGCCGACGGCAGCAAGATTCCGGTCCTGATCGGCGCTGCCCTGCTCAATTCGGAAGCGCGCTTTGAGGACATGCAGCTGGCAGTTTTTTTTGTCGACCTGAGCGAGCAGAAACGCGGCGAAGAGGTGCTGCGCCGCACTGAAAAACTGGCCGCCGCCGGCCGGCTTGCCGCCTCCATCGCCCACGAGATCAACAACCCGCTTGAAGCCATTACCAACTGCCTGTACCTGATCGAGCAAGGCTCGCTGCCGGAGGACTCCCGGGCGTATCTTGGGATGGCGCAGCGCGAACTGAACCGCGTGACCCATATCACCACGCAAACTTTGCGCTTTTACCGCCAAAGCACGAAACCGATCCCTACCGACATCCCGGAGCTGATTGAGTCGGTGCTCGCTCTGTACGAGGCCCGCATCCGCGACCACGGCATCGAGGTCGTCCGGGATTTCCGGAGCGCGCCGCATATCCTCGCCTTTGACGGCGAGATCCGGCAAGTGATCGCGAACCTGATTGGCAATGCGATCGATGCGATGACGGGAAGCGACCGCCCCCGGAGGCTCTTGTTGCGGACCTGCCCGAGCCGGATTTGGCCCGGGCGGGAGCCGGGAGTGGCGATCACCGTCGCCGATCAAGGCACAGGCATTCGGGCCGAAACGCTGAAACGCATCTTCGAGCCATTCTTTTCCACCAAAGGCATCACCGGCACTGGCCTTGGCTTGTGGGTTTCGCACGAGATTATCGAGAAGCATGGCGGGCACATTCAGGTGCGGACCACGGAAGGCGCCGGGACGGCTTTCCGCATCGTGCTGCCCCTGGCATCGGAACCGCGGGGCCGCGCACCGGAGAGTGCCATTCCCGTCCTCAGCTGACGCCGCGTTCGAACAGCTCCTATAATCTGCGCGTACTTCACTCAACCTCGAGCAGAAATGGCTTGACTGGTTTGAACCAATCCTGTAATCTAGCACTCGTAGGGCTGGTCTGCTAGCAATCCTCTTCTGCTACTGCCACCCCGCAGAAATCAGCTCAGCACGACCCGTTTTCAAGGAGAAAGAAATCTATGGCAACCAGCGCTGTTACGTCCACGTTTACGCCGCTTCACGACCGCATCCTGCTGCGCCGCGTGGAAGAAGGCGAGAGCATCCGCGGCGGCATCATCATCCCCGATACCGCGAAGGAAAAGCCCCAGGAAGGCGAAGTGATCGCCGTGGGCAAGGGTAAAAGCAACGACGAAGGCAAGACCTTTCCGCTCGACGTCCAGGCGGGCGACCGTGTGCTGTTCGGCAAGTATTCCGGCACGGAGATCAAGATCGACGGCGAGGAGTTCCTCATCATGCGTGAGGAAGAAGTCCTCGGAATCCTGAAGAAGTAACTTCTCGCGCCCCAATCGGCGGCGCGTTTCTGTTTCCACACAGAACATTTCCGAATCACCAACAAGTTTCAGGAGAAAGAAAGCATCATGGCAAAGCAGATTCTGCACGGAGAAGAGTCCCGCCAGGCAATCCTGCGCGGAGTGAACCACCTGGCCGACGCCGTCAAGGTTACGCTGGGGCCCAAGGGCCGCAACGTGGTCATTGAAAAGAAGTTCGGCTCGCCGACGATCACCAAGGACGGCGTGACCGTCGCCAAGGAGATCGAGCTCAAGGATTCGCTCGAAAACATGGGCGCGCAGATGGTGCGCGAAGTGGCTTCAAAGACCTCGGACGTAGCCGGCGACGGCACCACGACCGCTACCGTTCTGGCCCAGGCCATTTACCGCGAAGGCGTGAAGACCGTGGCCGCCGGCGCGAACCCGATGGCGCTGAAGCGCGGCATCGATAAGGCCGTTGAGGCGATCGTAGGCAAGCGCGACGAGCACGGCGCTGTTGAAGGCGGCGCTCTGTCGAAGTTCTCGAAGCCCGTCACCGGCGAGATGATCGCGCAGGTCGGGACCATTTCGGCCAACTCCGATTCGACCATCGGCAACATCATCGCCGAGGCCATGAAGAAAGTCGGCAAGGACGGCGTGATCACGGTGGAAGAGTCGAAGACGCTCGAAACCCAGCTGGAAGTAGTGGAGGGCATGCAGTTCGACCGCGGCTATCTTTCGCCCTACTTCGTCACCGATCCGGACCGTATGGAAGCCGTCGTCGAAGACCCCTACATCCTGATCCACGAGAAGAAGATCTCGTCGATGAAGGACCTTCTTCCCTTGCTCGAGCAGGTGGCCCGCAACTCCAAGCCGCTCTTGATCATTGCGGAGGACGTGGACGGCGAGGCGCTCGCGACACTGGTCGTGAATAAGCTGCGCGGCACCCTGAACGTTGCCGCTGTGAAGGCGCCGGGCTTCGGCGACCGCCGCAAAGCCATGCTTGAGGACATCGCGAAGCTGACCGGCGGACGCGCGATCACGGAAGACCTCGGCATCAAGCTTGAGAACGTCAAGATCGAGGACCTGGGCCGGGCCAAGCGCGTGACCATCGACAAGGACAACACGACCATCGTGGAAGGCCGCGGCGAGTCGGCTGCCATCGAAGGCCGCGTCAAGGAAATCCGTAACCAGATCGACAAGACCACCTCCGACTACGACCGCGAGAAGCTCCAGGAACGCCTGGCGAAGCTCGTAGGCGGCGTCGCGGTGATCAAGGTGGGCGCGGCGACCGAAACCGAGATGAAGGAAAAGAAGGCTCGGGTTGAGGACGCAATGCACGCGACCCGCGCGGCTGTCGAGGAAGGCATAGTCCCGGGCGGCGGCGTAGCCCTGGTTCGCTGCACCTCCGATGTCGACAGCCTGATCAAGACGCTCGAAGGCGACGAAAAGATCGGCGCGCAGATCATCCGGCGCGCGATCGAAGAACCCTTGCGTCAGATCGTCGGCAATGCCGGTGAGGAAGGCGCGGTGGTTGTGGGCCGCATTCATGAGTCCAAGGACTCTTCGTTCGGCTACAACGCCGGTACGAACCAGTTCGAGGACCTCGTCGCGGCAGGCGTGATCGATCCGACCAAGGTCACCCGCACGGCGCTCCAAAACGCCGCGTCGATCGCGGGCCTGATGCTGACGACCGAAGCCATGGTCGCCGACATCCCCGAGCCGAAGGCAGCGCCTGCCGGCGGCGGGCACTCGCACGGCGGCGGCATGGACGGCATGTACTAAGGTCTAACGCTTCCCTGCTTTTCCTAGAAAGCCCCGCGCAAGCGGGGCTTCTTTTTTGCTGGAAGGAATTTTTCTTGGCTTGTTATCCCCTGAAGGTCGTACTTTCCTACTCAGAACAGAGGCTCATTCCCGTAACAAGAGTACATAAGTACCGTACTCGCGTAAGAACTACTGGAGTGGCGGGCTTTGCGATGGTATTGGTGATCCAGTGGATGCCCGCTTACCTTATCGAATTGGGTTAGTCTGGAACAAATCCTCACTAAGGATATTCCACATGACCGACTCTGCTCTTCGCGCGCTGCGAAAGCCCTGTTCGTCATTGCTGTTGGTAAGTGCAACGTGCTTCGGCGCGCAGGCGTGGGCGCAGAGCCCCGGCTCGGCAATGTTTTCATCATTCCCTGCTCCGAGCTTGCCAGATGCGCCGTCGGCGACTCTGCCCATAGTCCGCGGTGCGATGCCGGCCGGAGAGCAGTCCCTGGTGCTGCCCAGGAACTTTCGTATTACTCCCGCGGCAGCAAAATCGAATACGCCGGAAAAGGTTTCGTACTACCTGCACAGCACCTGGCAGATTCGCAACTTCGCCGAAGCCATGGCTGTTGCCGGAATCCCAAACATCACCAGCGCGCCCTGCCAGCCGCGCGCCCTGGGCTGCCCAAATCAGCCGAACGACCTCGAGTATGAGGCCGCCATGGATCACTACAGCGATGAGATCGACGCGTGGCGCCGGGTGAACGAGGCGACCCTGCGCTACCACGGCTACCGGTTCGGCGTGGGCCTGGCGACCGCGGAGACGCGCGATTTCTTCAGCAACCTGGTGCTGCCGCTGGCGCTTCACCAGCAGGCGCAATACATCCCGGCACCGGTCAACTCGGACTTCAGCGCGCGCATGCTGAACGCGGCGGAGTCAATCGTGGTCACGCATAACGACGCGGGCATGCTGGTGCCGAACTACTCCAAGCTGGGCGGCACGGTGGCAGCGGCGTTCCTCGGCAAAAGCCTGTACGCCAATGCATTCCACGCGCCCGAACTCAATTCAAACCATTTCGCCATGCGCTACATCGGCTACAGCCTGCTCGGCGACCTGGCGACCAATGCCGCGCACGAGCTGGTGCGCGGGGCGCTTGAGCCGGACCTGACCTACTACAACCTGCACGGACGCTCCACGGACGACTCGTATTACCCGCTTTCCATCGGCGGCAAGCTGGTGTACTGGGTGCGCAGCACCTACGCGGTGCGGAATTTCGCCAGCGCGGCGCTGATCGCGAGCATGCCGACCATTCCGTCAGAACCCGTCGAACCGAATGGCGACCCGGCGACCTGGAACGGCTACCCCAATTACGAGAGCGCCTACGATCACTACGGAGACACGGTGCTGGCCTGGAAAGACGGGCTTGAGAACAACGTCCGCTACCATGCGCGGCGGTTTGCAGGCGGTTTGAGCGAATCGGAAACCGAAATGGTGCTCCAGAATTTCGCGCTTCCGGTGGTGTTCAGTATGGATCCGCGGTATGTGCCTTTGGGCGCGGGACACTCCGCCGGCCAGCGGTTCGCGCACGCGATCGAGGGGCTCTGGGTCACGCACACCGACGCGGGCACCCGCACGGTCAATCTGCCGGTGCTGGGCGGAACGTTTGGCGCTGCGTTACTGGCAAAGGAGGCTTACTACCCGCAACTGAGCGTCCCGGCGCTTGCGTCTACAAGTGTATTCGCGAAGACCGTGGGGGTAAATCTGGCGGCAGATGCTTTGTACAACGTGATTGGGGAGTTTCTGCGGCACCGGGGGTACTGAGGCGCTAAGAGGGTTTGGGCTCGGGCCAGTTAAGGTCGAGCTTTTCGGCAGCAGACCGAAGGCGCTTGTCGCGCGTCCACAGTGTGCAATGCCCTGTGAGTTGGACTGACGTCAGGAGGTGCGCGTCGACGTACCCAACACCCGAGCCCCAAAGCCGGTGATTTTCCACCAGAGCCAACACTTCCTCATGATAAGCCACTCTGGCTTGCCGAAGTTTGTGCAACGCGCGAAGTTTGGTATCGCGCTGGCTCAGGGCACCCATGGCAATCTCGCCAATGACCATGGGATGAGTCACGATGCGCTTCTTGGCAAGCAGCTCAGCGAGAGTCGCATCCGGCTGACGTAAGTGATCGAGCCAAATTGAGGTGTCAGCCAGGATCACTTCTTCGGCCGGCGGCGAGGGGGGAGTACTAAATGTGGATCGCTGCCGCCAAGCGCAATTAAGCGATGTGCTGCCTCTCTTTGGATTAAAGCAGTCAAAGCAGCCCGGAGCAGCTCGGAGCGCTCCTCGATTCCCGAGAATTCCTTGGCCTCTGCTACTAATTCGTCATCCAGCGTGACCGTGGTTCGCATATGCACCTCCTTCCTGCATTCAGAGTAGCATCAGATGGTGCGGTCCTGCGCACTACTTCTCCACATGCCCCAGCGTAATCCGCACCCCTCCGCGCGCGGTCATGGGCGTGGATAGGTAGCCGATGGGGCTCGTGTGCTGCTGGCTCAGGAGGTTGTCGAGCTGGGTGTAAACGCCGATGCGGGGGCTTACCTGATAGTTAACCCCGGCGTTCAGGCTGGCGTAGCCGTAGTCAAGATTGCGGTTGGGAAGCAGGAGCGAGTTGCCGAAGTTCGCGTCCGAGCCGCCGAGCGCGGTGGAGTCGTCGGCGCGGCCGGCAAAGGCGGTCGAAGCGACGCCGCTGAACTTCTTGCCTGTGTAGGTGGCTGAAACGAAGCCGGTATGCGGCGGTCTCCGGAATGGACGCGCGCCCACCAGCGGCGAGTAATTCCCGATCAGGATGCCGGGGAAGGCTGGGTTGGTGTTCTGCTGCGGGTTGAGCGCATCGGAAGAGAACGACCGCTGCACCCTGGCATCGAGGTAGGTGTAGCCGCCGCGCAGGAAAATGTGCGCGCGTGGGCTGAACTCAACCTCGGACTCTGCTCCTTGCGCGCGAAAGGAGAGCGAGTTCAGGTCGATGCCGTACGCACCATTGGCTTGCAAATACGCCTCAAGCGAGGCCTGCTGCGCGGCGGTGAGCTGGGGCAGCAGTTGCGGGACCGCGCCGGGCCCGCCGCGAGCGATCTGG
>CAXTVG010000061.1:0-9359 GCA_964247505.1 uncultured Acidobacteriaceae bacterium | reverse complement strand
TCACGGCCTCGGGCGCGGCGGCAGGCGGCGGGTTGGGAGTGGGGGAAAGCGGCATCGGGAACAAAGCCATCATACCGAGCAGCGAACCCGCCCGAAAGCCGCCGTCGCAGCCGCACCCCCCCTGTTCACGCACCGCACTGCGCGTGGCTGGTGGCGTGTGGTGCTTGAAAGGGGAAGCGGCCTAACCGGCCGCAGCTTGCACTTAAGTGGCAGGGGTGGGAACTGCCGTGACCTTCGTAAGGTTCACGCTGCCTTTAAGGGGTCGCGACGGGCGGAAAGAGCTCTATGGTGTGGAGGACCGGGAGTCCTTATATGCCATCCATTCGCGCCTTTGCCGTCGTTTCGCTCACCAGCCTCGCAGTGCTTGCCGGCTGCGGCAGCCAGCTATCCTCGCTTGCTCCGGCAGGCTCCAGCCCAATCAACGCCACCGGAGCCTGGCGCTTTTTTGACAAGAGCACACCCTTTTCGCTCGCGGCTGGTCTGGTGGACATCGCCGGACGTATTACCGGAACCGGGACCGTGTACGGATGCGGCGCACAGCCCGAGCAGACCACACTCAGCGGTTCCGTCGACTACAAGGGCGACCTGACGCTCAAAACCGTGCAGCTGCCGGAAGGCGCGATCCTCACTCTCCAGGGCCAGTTGAGCGGTGACGGCAAAAGCGCCGGCAACACGACCGTGGTCGCTTCAGGGAGCGGCTGCACTGCGCCTGAAAGCAGGGGAGTCGTCGCGCAAGTGTATTCCCCGGCTTCCGGCAGCTACACCGGAAACTTCGTGGGCGCGGATGGCGACACAACACCTGTGAGCGCCACACTGTCTCAAAGCAGCAATCCCGGATCGGGCGGGGGGTACACCCTGAGTGGCGCAGTGAGCTTCCCTTCGTCGCCCTGCCTGTCCACAGCCGCCATCGCGGACGCGAGCAGCACGGTGACCGGAGGAGCCCTGGCCGCTACCTACAACGCGAGCGCCGGGGGCCAGCCGGTCACCATCACCGCCGCCGGGACCGCGGACGCGACGGCCAACACCATCACCATCACGCACTGGACGATCGCGGGAGGCCCCTGCGACGGCTACAGCGGCACCGGGATGCTCTCGCAGTAGCTGCCTTGGCCACGCTAAACAGCGGCGGGGCGCTCAGTCTTCGCCGGGAGGGGGCGCGTCTTCATCCTCCACCCGTTCCACGGCGGCGAGCGCCTCGTCGCGTACATTCCATTCCCGCAGGAGTTTGTACGCCGTCCCCAGCGAAAAACCGCCGGAAAGCAGCCGCCGCACCGCGCGCGCCGTTTCCTTCTCGTTTTCCGGCTTGCGCATGCGTTTGCGCTCGGCAAACTGCCGGGCCAGCTCCACCTCGTTCACCTGTCCGTAGGCTTGGTCGAGCGTCGCGGCCACCAGCTCGCCGTCCACCCCCTTGCGCTGGAGATCCTGCTGCACCCGGCGGCGGCCCAGCTTGGCTCCTTCCTGGCGCACACGCGTGTAGTCGACAGCGTAGGCCCGGTCGTCGAGGTAGCGCTGCTCGCCCAGCCGCCGTAGCACCGCATCGATCTTGGCAGTGCCGGTTTCGCCTTTTTCCACGCGGGGCAGCATCAGCCGCCGCAGCTCGGCGACGGTACGCATGCGCCGGCCCAGCGCGCCTATGGCGTATTCATAGAGCGCCGGCTCGTTCAAAGGCTCCCGCGGCGTGCGTGTTTTCCAGGCCATCGCCCCATCGTAGCCCAGCCAGGCCCCTGTTCTCGCTTCGGGTGCGCGCTTTCGCGGCCGGGCGAGTCTTTCCCCGCCCGAAAGCGTTTAATAGGTGTAGGAGAGTTTCCCGTGCGCTTGCCTCTTTCTTCTCTCGTCCTGCTCGCGGGCTTGCTGGCCGCCCCGGCGCTGGCTCAGGTCAGCTACACGCCCATGCCGCTCGACTCCGGCTTCGGCCAGCTCGACCTGACCCAGCCGCCCATCCCGCCGCAGCAGATCATCGATAAGTTCACTGAAAAAGAGTCGGATTTCCGCATCGCCTTGGCCAACTACACGTATGAGCGCAGCGTGCGCGTCGACACGATCGACGATGACACGAAGAAAGTGGACGGCGAGTACTACCAAGTCACCGACATCAGCGCCGACCCTGACGGCAAGCTGTACGAGCATGTCGTCGAAGCGCCCCAAAGCTCGCTCGAGCGGGTCATGATGTCGCCCGCGGACTTCCAGGACATCGAGCACCGCCTGCCTTTTGTGCTGACCAAGGAAGACGTGGGCCAGTACAATGTGACCTATGTCGGCAAGCAGAAAGTGGATGAGGTGCCAGCCTATGTGTTCGACGTGAAGCCCCAGGTGATCGAGACGAACAAGCGCTACTTCCAGTGCCGCATCTGGGTCGACTCTACCGACTACCAGATCGTGGTGACAGATGGTAAAAACGTGCCCGATGACATGAGAAAAGGCCACGAAGACCTATCGCCGCCGTTCATAACCTTTCGTGAGCAAGTCGACGGAAAGTACTGGTTCCCCGTGTACACGAAAGGTGACGGTATATTGCATTTTCCGGGTGGCAGTAACTATATGAGCCAGGATATTCACATGCGCCAAGTCGTGAAGTACTCGAAGTACAAACGTTTCGGCTCGTCGGTCAAGATCACCTATGGCGGGCAGGAAGTGGAAAAAGACAACGGGAAGGAGCCCGCGCCACCGGCCAAGCCTCAGTAGACCGCCACGGAAACCTCGTCCGTATACCCAAACGCCGCCCTGACTTTCTGGGCTTCGTCCGCCGGGGGCGAGCCGAACAGCCGCCGGAACTCGCGGCTGAACTGCGACGGGCTTTCGTAGCCCACCCGCGCCGCCGCCACGGAGGCCCCGAGCCCCTGCTGCACCATGAGCATGCGCGCTTTGTGCAGGCGGATGGTTTTCAAATACTGCACCGGCGAGGTCGCTGTAACCGCCTTGAAGTGAAAGTGCAGGGCGGAAACGCTCATCCCGGTCTCGTGCGCCAGCGAGGAAATCTCCAGCGGGGCGGCGTAATCCACATGCATGCGCTGCAGGATGCGGTGGACTTGCGCGCGGCTTTCGTTGCGCAAGAGCAGGTCCCGCAACGCCCAGCCACCCGGTCCGCACAGGACGCGGTAGTGGAGCTCCCGCACCAGCTGCGGGCCAAGCACCCTGGCGTCGACCGGCGAACGCAGCGATTCGAGCAGCCGCACCGCCGTGTTGCTCAGCGCCGGATCCACGGGCGGCGCGACGGCCCGCACCTCGGGCCGGCTCGCGTCACACTCCAACCCGCCGCACTCCGAAAGCAGATCGCTCAGGATTGCCAAGTCAATCCGCACCGCGAGACCCAGGAATGGGCCCTCCAGGCTCACCGTGGTTTCGCAATCCGCGGGCATGGGCACGGTAAGCAGCAGGTATGTTCCCGCGTCATAAGGAATGACCCGGTCCGGCAGGTGAAAGCGTTTCCGGCCCTGCGCCACGATCACGATGCAGGGCTCGTACAGCACGGGCACCGGTTGCGAGGAGCGGGTCGCGCGCAGCAGCGCGACACTGCCGGACAGGGAGGGCTGCGCCCCGTCCGCGGTTGCTAGGCCGCTCAGCAGTTCCACCATCCGGCATCTGTCCGCCGCAAGCGCGTTCACCTCTTCAGCTTAGAACAGGTTTCTCTGTCGCGTCCGGGGGAATGGAGGATTGGGCAAGAGCTTTGGACTTCTGTGTATTCCTGATCGCCCCTGTTTGTCGTCTTCTTGAAGTGGAACCTCGCCGCTTCGCTGGACGAACCGGCAAGTCTTAGAAGCTCAACAGAGCACAGGAGCAACCAATGCAAGTACAGGCATATGCGGCGAAAGCAGCCAAAGCGAACCTTGAACCGTACCGGTACGAACTCGGCGAACTGGGCACCGAAGAGGTGGACGTGCGCGTGACCCACTGCGGCATCTGCCACACCGATGTCGCCATGGTCGATAACGAGTGGGGCATGTCGCAATACCCGGTCGTGCCGGGGCATGAGAACGTGGGCGAGGTGGTCGCGGTCGGGTCGAACGTCACCCGGCTCGCGGTGGGCCAGCGTGTGGGCGTGGGCGCGCTGTGCGGCTCGTGCATGCAGTGCGAGTGGTGCGAGGGCGGGGCCCAGCACGTCTGTGCACAGGTGGTCGGGACGGTGATGGGCGAGCACAAGGGCGGCTTCGGCTCCGTGGTGCGGGTCAACAACTGGCAGTTCGCCCATCCCATTCCCGATGCGATCGCCTCAGAACACGCAGGCCCGCTGATGTGCGCCGGTACAACGGTCTTTACGCCTTTGCTCCGCCAGAATGTGCGCCCGACGGACCGGGTCGCGGTGGTGGGTATCGGTGGCCTGGGCCACCTGGCGGTCCAGTACCTGGCGAAGTGGGGCTGCGAAGTGACCGCGATCAGCTCGACCCACGACAAGGACGAGCAGGCCCACGGCTTCGGCGCGCGGCACTTCATCGCGACCAAGGGGACAGACGAGCTGGGCAAAGCGGCGCGCCGGTTCGACTTCATCCTGTCCACCGTGTCGGCCGACCTGCCCTGGGACCAGTACCTCGCGGCGCTTCGGCCCAAGGGCAAGCTCTGCATTGTTGGCATTCCCGACAAGGCGGTTGCATTCTCGCCCTGGAGCGTCATCGGCGGGGAAAAGTCAGTAGTCGGCGGACAGCCCGGCTCCATCGACGAAACGCAGCAGATGCTCGAGTTCACGGCCCTGCACGGCATTAAGCCGATGATCGAGACTTTTCCGATGGCAGAAGCCAACGCCGCGCTCGACCACACACGCCAGGGCAAAGGGAGGTATCGCGCGGTGCTGGTCGCCTGATGCGTCGGACCTAAACCGGGGCGCGCGCAGCATCGGCCGGCTCCGGCCACCTTTTGCGGAAGCGGGTGGCGGCGTTTTTCAGAATAGGCTTGCCATGGCCGAAGCAGGCGACCTCGAAATCGAGCCTCGCCAGCTTGTGAAGGCTGCGCTCGCCTTCCGCGATGTCCTCGTACGCGATGCTCCAGTCGAGCTTGGGTGCGTTGCCGCACGAGTCTGCCGCGAAGAGCACGCCTCCATGGCGCGGCCAGTGGAACGCGAGCTGGCCAAGGCAGTGCCCGGGCGCGTGCACGGCTGTGATGCCGCCGGCCAGCGGTAAAACTGCGCCGTCCTCTACCCGCGCATCGATGTGGCAGGGCTCCACCGTCATCCCCAACGTGTGGACGCGGAAATGGATAAAACCCGCGAACAACCGGTTACGCAAGCCGGGGGCGGGCCGCATGGGCCGAAAGCCACGGCCGGCCTCCGCGATCGGCGCGTCCAGCGGGTGCATGTAGGTGCGGGCGCTTCCGCTTGCTTTCACAAGCGCTGCGGCGCTGCCGATGTGGTCCGCATGGGTGTGGGTGAGCAGGATATGGCGAATGTCGCCCGGCTTCTTGCTTAAACCCGCAAGCGCGGCCAAGATTTTGTCCGCGTTTTTTGGGAAGCCCGTGTCGATCAGCACGCCGCCCTCGGGGTCGTCGAGGTAGAAGGCATTCACGATTCCAAGCGGGATTGCGTACAGCCCCGGGACGATTTGCTCTGCTGCCACACTGCCTCCTAGTAGTACAGGTACTTGCGCCATTTCTGGTCGGAGTTGCCGATCATGCGCATGATGTGGCGCGAAGTGTGGAGCGAAAACGGCCGCGGCTCCCGCAGCAGCTGCATCGCCTCCTGCTCGTGCAAGAGCTGGTTGCCCTTGCGGCGATTGCAGGCGTGGCAGCAGGCGACCAGGTTTTCCCAGGTGCTGGCGCCGCCCCGCGAGCGCGGAATCACGTGGTCCAGCGTAAGCTCAGCCGCGTTCAGCACTTCGGCACAGTATTGGCAGGTGTTGCGGTCGCGCAGCAGGATATTTTTGCGTGACAGGGCGCGGGTCTGGTGCGGGATGCGCCGGTACTCGAGCAGGCGGATCACCGAAGGCAGTGCCATGCGAAGGCGGGCGGCGTGGAGGGTCGCGCCCTGCTCTTCCTCGGTTTTCGCCACGCCCTTGAGCACCAGCACCAGCGCCCGGCGCGCGCCGCAGATGTTGATCGGCTCATAGGAGGCGTTCAGCACCAGCACGGGCGTTTGCATCGGCTGCTGGAACGGCAGGGTGCGGTCCTCCCCCTGGTCCCGGCTCGCGTGCGCGTCGCGAACCAGCTTGGTTTTTCGCGTGTGAACTGAGCTTTTCCCCAGCGACATTTCCCCTCCTGTGATCCCCAGCTCCCTCGTACTCGTGCCTTGCAAGGCTGCCTGGAGGGTTTAACCCCAGAAAGCCACATCCTCCTCCATGGGTGTTTCCATGGGATGAACCGGCTCCAAAAACTCCTGTTTTTGCGCGCGCGCGGCGGTCGCCACCCACACCTCACGCGCCCCGGCGCGCTGCAGCGCGGAGGAGGCTGCCCGCGCGGTGGCTCCTGTCGTATATATGTCGTCGACCAGCAGCAGGTCGCGTCCGAGCAGCGGCTTCGCTCCATTTACAGCGCCGGGTACGGCAAAAGCGGCCTGCAGATTGCGCCGCCGCCCTGCGGGTGAAAGCCCAGCCTGCGACTCGGTCGCCCTCCTGCGGACTAAAAGCCCGATTCCCACGCGAAAATCCAGGTCGTATGCCTTTGACGAGCGCGTGAGGGAGCGCGCCAGCAGTTCCGCCTGATTAAACCCGCGCTGCCGGCGCTTGCCCGCGAACAGCGGGACGGGCACTACCGTCATCTCTCGCGGCACCCCAGGCAGCGCGGCCACCTGCGCGGCCATGAGCGCGCCAAGAGGGCGGGCGACCGGCTCCAACCCCTCATATTTCAGCAAATGCAGCAGGGAGCGCATGGTCCCCCGGTACAGCCCGTACGCAACGGCCCGCTCAAACGCCGGCGGCACCACCCGGCAAGGGCGGCAAAGCCAGTCGCCGGGGGCGCGATCCTCGGTCGAAAACAGGTGAACGCCCAGCGCTTCTCCGCAGCGCAGGCACAGAACCCCAGATTGTAAGGGGAGGTCAAACCAGCAGGCGTCGCAAACGGGGGCGCGGCTCAGACGCGCGAGAGGGCTATCGCAAACAGCACAGGACGCCGGGAAAATCGCACCGGCGAGCGAGTCTACCTGACTTCGCAGAACCCGCGCGACAGCGCGCCACCGCGAGCCCTTCTCCCCAGGGGTGCGATGCTTGCGCGGCAACAGCAGCGGCTGGCTCGTGAAGGCTCACCTCGCTCCGGGCGCGAAGACCCGGCTGCTGGGCAAGCTGTGCCCAGTTGCCTAAGAGTATACGGCGGTGCCCCAATTTACGCCAGAGTCTTTCCATACTGCATCTCAAGCTCGACAAGAGCTACCCGGGCGGCGTTCACTAGCCCAACATCGCGTTCATCGCGGGGGCACCCTCCGGCTTGGTTCTTGCCGTCTGAAAAGTTCAGCGTAAGAGGCGCAACGGAACCGTTCATGACATCAGGCAGCAGTCGATCCCAAAGCGATGCCCGCGCCATCCCTTCCCACTCCTTCGGCTCCGAGGTACGCCTGACCACACGCCTGGGCGCACCGCTCGCGCTCGGTGAACTCGGCTGGATGTCCACCTACATCGTGGACGCGATCATGATCGGCCGCATCCCGCACTCGGCTCTCGCAATCGCCGCTTCCTCGCTCGGCAACAGTATCTTCTATGCGATTCTGTTCGCCGGAGTCGGGCTGCTGTTCGGGCTGGACACGCTGGTTTCTCAGGCCTTCGGCCGCGGCGACGCTGAAGATGGACTGTTCTCGCTGGTGCAGAGCTTGTTTGTGGTCGCTATTTGCACGCCAATGGTCATGATCCTGTCCACGCTGGCGCCTCCCATGCTCGCGCTGATCCATGTCGACCCGCACCTCATTGCGATCACCACGCAATACATGGCCGCGCTGCGCTGGTCCGCAGGGCCGTTGCTCCTGTATATGGCCGTGCGCCATTACCTGCAGGCCGTTGACCGCCCGGGCTGGGTGATGGTTTCGCTGCTCACGGCAAACCTGGTGAACTGGCTTTTCGACTGGATGTTTATTTTCGGCCACGGCGGCTTCAAGGCTCATGGCATCGCCGGGTCGGGCTGGGCTACCTGCGTGGTCCGCATGTACATGCTCGGCCTGCTGCTCCTCTCGCTCGGGCTTTCGCTCCGTAAATCGCCGATCCAGCTGCGCCCCGGCGCGTGGCGGCCGGACTGGCGGCGTTTGCGCGATCTGTACCGCGTCGGCTGGCCTATTGGCCTTCAGTACTTCGGCGATTTGTCGCTCGCCAGCTTTTCCACTGTGCTCACCAGCACCCTGGGCGTCACGCTTCTGGCGGCCAACCAGGTTTTGATCGACCTGAACGCGTTCTGCAGCATGATTCCCCAGGGCATTCAGGCCGCCTCCGCTGTGCGCACCGGCCAGGGCGCGGGGCGAGGCGATGGCGACCAGGTGCGCCGCGCAGGCCTCGCGAGCATCGTGCTCAGCGGGGGCGCGATGCTGGCCGCTTCCCTGCTCTTTATCGCCGCTCCCCGCACATGGGCCAGCATTTATACCAATGATCCGGCGGTTGTCGCCGCGGCCACGCCTATTTTCTTCATCTGCGCCTCCTATCGCGTGTTTGACGGGATCCAGGTCGTGCTGCAAGGCGCACTGCGTGGCATGGGTTACACCAAGCTGCCGTTTTTCGCCTCCACGGCCTGCACCTGGGGAATCGGCGTCCCGCTCAGTGCGCTGCTCGTCTTTCACTTCCACATGGGGCTGGTCGGCAACTGGCTGGGCGCCGTAGGTATGACGCTGCCGCTATTCGGCATCATCGTAACGGCCTGGTACCGGCGGGTTCAGCGCTTCAGCAAAAATCGTCCGGAGCCGAAAACCACACTCGCGCCCCAGCCCGTTCCCTTGCGTGTCCGGCTTGCGCGCCCCTAGAGCGGCTCTCGCCTGATACACTCGCGGGTGCGCTCGCGCTTACCGCCGCGCGCTGGAGACGCCCTACCGCATGGCACGCGCCACCCCTGAAACTCCTGCTTTTCGGCCCTATATCGCTCCGGACCAGACCCGCCCGGAGCTGACCGCGCGCGCGCTGCTGCTGGGCTCGTTCTTTGGGCTCCTGTTCGGCGCGGTCACGGTGTACGTGGGCCTGCGCGCCGGGCTTACAGTCGCCGCGTCCATTCCCATCTCGGTGCTGTCCATCTCCGTGCTGCGGGCGCTGGGGCGCGCATCCATCCTTGAAAACAACATCGTCCAAACCACCGGCAATGCCGGCCAGAGCATCGCCGCGGGCGTTATTTTCACGCTGCCGGCGCTGATTTTTCTGGGCTTCGATCTTGAATACTCGCGCATTTTTATCCTCGCGCTTCTGGGCGGCTGGCTCGGCGTGCTGTTCATGATTCCCCTGCGCCGCCAGCTGATCGTCGAAAAGCACGGCACCCTCACCTAC